>NZ_JAIVPF010000087.1:0-26687 GCF_053528595.1 Leucobacter sp.
ACACACCACCGCACCGATGAGGCGCGTCGGGCCGCGGTTCACCCGCGAGGCCCGGCGTCTTCGTCATTGCCGGCTGTGCGCGACGAGCACGGCGAAGGACTGAGGAACGGCCCGGAGGGGTGTTCCCGGGAATCGAGAGGGGATCGGTACTGATGGCTGGAGGCAAGCGCATCGGTGCGAGCAGCGATGCGGGCGACGAGGTTCGGGCTCTGCGGTCGTATGATCCGGGGACGCCGTCCGAGTCCGACATGCAGGTCGTGAGCGGGACCGACGCGGCTGCGGGTCGCGCCTACCGCAGTCAGATGAGGACGGCCGGCCTGGCGTTCTTCGCGGACTTCTCCCGCCAATTGCGCGAGATCCAGGCGGACTGCGAGGCATCCGCCGGGATCATCGAAGAGCTGCACGAACTGGACGAGGAGATCGCGTCCGCCCTGCGGCAGATGGAGATTCCTGCCGACACCTCTCCTGCCGGGCCGGCGAGCGGACCCTCGAGCACCGGTGGAGGGAAGACTTCGTGGTAGGGCGACGCCCGTGGGCGCTGCTGGGGGCGGGATTCGTCGCGCTCGGGATCGTGCTCGGCGCGGCGCTCCCCGCGCACGCGGTGCTCGACTCGGAGCAGCGGGAATCCGGGCTCTGGTACGCCGAGCGCCTGAAGTTCGACGAGATCCGCGCGCAGGGCCTGTCGGGGAAGGGCATCACGATCGCGGTGGTCGATGACGCGATCAATCTCGACGCCCCGGAACTGGAGGGGGCGGACATCGAGGTGCGCGGCCAGTTCTGCAGGAACCGGGAGACAGGTGAGGAGCTCCCGGCGACAACCGACGACTCGGAGCGAGCGCACGGAACGAACGTGGTCGCGATGCTGGTGGGCAACGGGACGGCCGCCGACGGTGGTCTCGGGACGCGCGGCATCGTCCCCGACGCGAAGATCTTGTTCTACGCGGCGGATGGAACGCCCGCTTCGAATGGCGAGTGGGATTGCGAGGCCTACAACCCGGTGGCCCAGGAGTACGAGCGGGATCTCGCGGCGACGGCGAACGGCAGCGCCTCGTACGACGAGGCCGAGGCCTCGATATCCTTCCCCCCGGCGCTAGCGGCGCGGCAAGCGATCGAAGACGGGGCCGACATCGTCAGCGTGTCCTCCGTGTCGTCGGTGTGGAACGGCATGTCCTGGTACCCGGTGGGCATCCAGGCGATGCGGGCAGGGGTGCCCCTCGTCGCGGGAACGCTGAATCCTGACGCCGGTGTCGATGATGTCCTGGAGCTGATGCCCGGGGTGATGAACGGCACCGTCGGCGTCGGCGGCGTCGACAACGAGGGCAATGTCATCCGGGGCGTCGACGGGAGCTCAGGTCTCGAACAGGAGACGAGAGGGCTGAGGAATCTGGCTTTCGCGGGTCCGGCCTATCAGATGCTCACGCCGTCGGGCGACGGCGCCTGGCAACCCGGATACGGATCCGGAACGTCGCTCGCGACCCCGCTGGTGGCGGGCACGATCGCGCTCGGCATGGAGCGCTACCCGGAGGCCACGGCGTTCCAGGTGCTGCAGTCCATGGTCCGTACGACCGGGAACGGAGAGGTCACCGAGCCCGAGTGGGTGAGCGAGCAGTACGGGTACGGCATCATCAACCCGAGTGCGATGCTCGAACTCGACCCCGGCCAGTTCCCCGATGAGAACCCCCTGTTCGTCATGAGCGGCGACGATCCGCGATGCGGGGCGGGAGCTCCGAGCGAGGCCACGGCCAGCCTCGAGAGCTGCCTCTGGTCGGCCGGCCCTTCCGCGGACGACGTGTGGCCGCAGAGCGGGGAGACAGACTCGGGCGCGGAGCGCTCGACGCCGGGCGGAGCGCCGAGCGCGGCACCGGTCTTCTGGATTCTCGGTGGAGTACTGCTGCTCGGAGTGCTCGCCGCCGGGATCGTGATCCCGGTTGTGCTCGTGCGCTCGCGCCGGTCTCGACCGGCCCCGCACCCTGTTGAGACGAACTGGACGGAGGGCTCGAGATGAGCGAGACATCGAACGAACGGCTGTTGGAGGAGCTCGCCTTCGGGGAGGACTGGCGGATCGACAACCTCGGACGGCTGATCTCCGCCGTCGACGGGGTGCAGCGGAAGCTGGATGAGGTCATCGCTGCGCTTCCCGACAAGTGGTCGGGGGACGCCTCGGAGCTCGCACTCTCGCGACTGCGGGTGCACCGCAGCAATCTGGGGAAGTTCAGGGGTGTGCTCAACCAGGCGCAGGCTCTGATCACCGGGATGAGCGAGACCAGCTGCGCAGCGTCCTGCGCGAACACCGTGCGCAGAGCCGAGGCGCAGCGACTGCTCTCCGAGCTTCCCAGCGGCGTGGTGCCGTCCTGGGTGCACGACGCGGTGAACCAGGGCAGGACCGTCGAGGTGCCGCTGTTCGGCACGATCGATCTGAACCAGGGAACCGAGGACCTGTCGAACTTCCTCGGGGCCGGGCGAGAGGAAGCGGCCGGCAAGGCACTCGCTGCGATGCAGCAGGTGATCGACGACGAGGCGGCGAAGCTGCAGGCACTCTCGGTCGAGTACGACCCGCTCCCCAACGGCGACGGAACCACGGAACCCGTGCCGCCGTTCGAGGTGCCGCGGGGCACCGGCCCGGGCGGTCCCGGTGGGCCCGTCGGCGGCCCCGGCGGGCCGTCGGTCTGGGATCGGCCGCCGCTTCCCGACCCCCGCGGGCCGGGCGACGACGGTTCCGGCGGCGACGACTCCGGCGGCGACGACTCCGGCGTCGACCGGCCGAACGATCATCCGGAGCCGCCGGACGGTCCCCGCGATCCGGGCGGCGACGACTGGCCCGGCGGGAACGACGGCCCCGGCGGCAACCCCGGCGGTGGTCCGGGCGACTGGCCCGGCCGTCGCCCCAGCGTGGACAGCGGGCTCGACGGGTCGACCGTCCGCAGCGGTCTCGGCGCCGCGGGCCTCGGAGCGGTCGGCCTGGCTGCCGGCGCGAAGCTCGCGGGTCTCGGCGGAGGCGCCGCGGGAGTCGGTGGAGCCGGCGCCTCCGGGATCGCGGGTCTCGGATCAGCCGGCGGCGGGCTGCGCGGCGCGGCCGCTGCGGCCGGCGCGGGCGGTGCAGGGGGTTCGGGCTCGAGCGCATCGGGATCCGGCGCGCGAGGCGGGGCCCGGCCGGGCGGCATGATGATGGGTGCCGCGGGCGCGGGCGGCAGCGAGAAGAAGTCGCGCAAACCGGGCCTCGGCGGATACCTCGCCCCCAAGCTCGACGACGAAGACGATCTCGGTCCGGCGGCTCGGGCCTCGCGCGCCGGAAGCCGCGAGGAACCCGAGCTGTGACGCGCGCGGCAAGCGGCGGAGGCCCGGTGCGACCGGGTCGGCGGCTCGCCGTGAAACGGGGAGCGCAACGGCTAAGCTGCCAGTGACCATCCGGAACAGCCGATCGACCGACGCTAGGGAGTGCGCAGAGTGAGCAGCCGCCTTGCACCACCGCGGGTGCCCTCGGGGAACGTCGTGCTGCAGGCGCCCCCCGAGATCGAGCCGTCCGACGGCGGCAGCAGTGTGCTCACCTCGATGCTGCCCATGCTCGGCAGCGTCGGGGCGATCATCATGGTCTCGGTCAGCAACGCCGGGCCGACAGGCTGGATCACGGGCGGCATGTTCCTCATCTCGGCTCTCGGCTTCGTCTTCGTCAACGGCTGGCGGCAGCGCGCGACCCGCCAGGCCTCGATCCTCAGCTCGCGCCGCGAGTACCTCGCCTACCTGACCGAGCTGCGCAAGACCGTGCGCACGGCAGCCAAGGCGCAGCGCCGCGAGCGCAACTGGCGATACCCCGCACCCGAGACGCTGAGCTACCTCGTCGAGGACGGCACGCGCGTGTGGGAGCGCGATCCCGGAGCCGACGACCACCTGACGGTGCGCATCGGAACGTGCGAGCAGCCGCTCTGCCTCACGCTCACGGCACCCGAGCTGCCGCCCATCGCCGACCTCGATCCCGTGGCGACGACCGCGGCCCACCGATTCCTCGTCACACACGAGACCCAGCCGGACCTCCCCACCTACCTGCGGATCTCGCACTACCGCAACGTGCAGCTCATCGGCGAACAGCTCGATCGCATCCGCGGCCTCGCCCGCGGCATGGTCTCCCACCTCGCCGCGCTGCAGAGCCCGGACGAACTGCAGATCGTGATCGCGGCGAGCCCGGACGCGCTGCCCCACTGGGAGTGGGCGAAGTGGCTGCCGCACACCCAGTCGGCGCGACTGCGCGATGCGCTGGGCCCGGCGCGCATGATCGGATCCGATCCCACCACGCTGCTGCGCATGATGCCCGCCGATCTGCGCGAGCGTCCCCGATTCTCCCGCGACGCCTCGAGCGCGGAGACGCCGCACATCCTCGTGGTCGTCGACGGCGCCGACGTACCTCCCGGGGATCCGGTGTTCGCCGGGGGGCTGCAGGGTGTGACCGTGCTCGACCTCCCGACCACCTGGGACGACAACGACGATCCGGGCGTCGCGCGCATCCACATCGGCGACGGCACCGCGGAGGTGGCAGAGGGCCGCACCCGGCATCAGGCGATCACCCCCGACGCCATGAGCGTCGTCGAGGCCGAAGCCGTCGCGAGGCGGCTCGCCCCGCTGCATCGCGAGGGCAGCGGCAGCGGCTCAGTCGCGCGCACCGGCAAGCGCCAGCAGGAGCTCCTCGAACTGCTCGACATGCCCGACGTGCGCGACCTCGACCTGTCCCACGAGTGGCGATACCTGCCGGAGCGCGATCGGCTGCGCGTGCCGATCGGCCAGGACACGACCGGCGCGCCGCTGATCCTCGACCTCAAGGAGTCGGCGTCGCAGGGCATGGGCCCGCACGGCCTCATCATCGGCGCCACCGGCTCCGGCAAATCCGAGGTGCTGCGCACGCTGGTGCTCTCGCTCGCACTCACCCACTCGCCCGAGCAGCTCAACTTCGTGCTCGTCGACTTCAAGGGCGGGGCGACCTTCGCCGGCATGGCCGATATGCCGCACGTCTCGGCGATCATCACCAACCTGGGCGAGGAGATCAGTCTCGTCGACCGCATGCAGGACGCGCTGCAGGGCGAGATGGTGCGCCGGCAGGAGCTGCTGCGCTCGGCCGGCAACTTCGTGAACGTGGGCGAGTACGAGAAGGCGCGCAAGAACGGCCGCGACGATCTCGCGCCGCTGCCCGCCCTCCTCATCGTCGCCGACGAGTTCTCGGAGCTGTTGAGCGCGAAGCCCGAGTTCATCGAGTCGTTCGTGGCCATCGGCCGGCTGGGCCGCTCGCTGCACGTGCACCTGCTGCTCGCGTCGCAGCGACTCGAGGAGTCGCGGCTCAAGGGGCTCGACACGCACCTGTCCTACCGCATCGGGCTGCGCACCTTCTCGGCGGCCGAATCGCGCACGGTGATCGGGGTGCCCGACGCCTACCACCTGCCGCAGGAGCCCGGCGGCGGACTGCTCAAGGTGGGCAGCGACACGAACCTCACGCAGTTCCGAGCGGCCTACGTCTCGGGGCCGCCCCCGGCGCGCCGGGTGTCGGCGACGCCCGATACCGACGGAGCGGGCGCCGGGGCGGCACGGATCGTGCCGTTCACCGCGGCCTCGCAGCAGCTGGCGGATCCCGTGGCCGATGCCGCGGAGGCCGAAGCCGCGGCCGCGCGCCGCGCAGCCGAGCTCGCGGCGAAGCAGCCCGCCGAGACCCGCAGCACGTTCGAGCTCGCCGTCGCGAGCATGGCGGGACTGGGGCCCGCGGCGCACCAGGTGTGGCTGCCGCCGCTGGAGGAGCCCGCCACGCTCGACCAGCTGCTGGGCAAGCTCGCGGTCAGCTACGAGCTGGGGCTGCACGCGCCGCGCTGGCGCGAGGGCCGCCGCCTCACGGTGCCCGTGGGCATCATCGATGTGCCGCTCTACCAGCGCCGCGACATCCTCTCCCTGGATCTCTCCGGGGCCGCGGGACACGTCGCCATCGTGGGCGCCCCGCTCGCGGGGAAGAGCACGGCGGCCCGCACGCTGGTCTCGGCACTCGCGCTCACGCACACGCCGAACGAGGTGCAGTGCTTCGTCATCGACTTCGGCGGCAGCTTCGCCGGGCTGCGGGATCTGCCGCACCTCGCGGGGCTCGCCACCCGAGGCGAACCCGAGGTGATCCGCCGCACCGTGGCCGAGGTCTCCTCGCTGCTCAACGCGCGCGAGGCCTTCTTCCGCGAGCACGGCATCGACTCGATCGACACCTATCGCACGCGGCGCCAGCAGGGGCTGGTCGACGACGGCTACGGCGACATCTTCCTCGTCGTCGACGGCTGGGCGACGCTGCGCAACGACTACGAGACCCTCGAGCCGGCGATCCAGCAGATCGCGGCGCGCGGTCTGAGCTTCGGCGTGCACGTGGTGCTCACGGCCAGCCGCTGGCTCGACATCCGCCCCAATATCAAGGACCTGCTGGGAGGCCGGATCGAGCTCCGCCTGGGCGATCCGTCGGACTCCGAGATCAATCGCCGTGCGGCCGCGAACGTCACCGCGCTGCCCGGCCGGGGGCTCGACGCCGCGGGTCTGCAGATGCTCACGGCGCTGCCCAGGATCGACGGCGACACGGCCGCCGACACCCTCGTCGACGGCGTCGAGGACCTGGTCGCGAAGATCAGCAGCGCCTGGCAGCGGGAGCCCGGCCCGAAGCTGCGGCTGCTGCCGGAGCACCTGAGCATCGAGGAGCTCCGAGCCCACCCGGCCGCCGATCCCGATCAGCTGCTGCTCGGCATCGACGAGGACGAGCTCGCGCCGGTGGGCTTCGATCCCGCGCGGGAACAGCACCTGTTCCTGTACGGGGACTCGGGATCGGGCAAGTCGTCGATGCTGCGCGGTCTCACCCACGAGATCGCCCGCCGCTACGAGCCGGGCGACGCCCGCATCTTCATGATCGACTACCGGCGGGCCCATCTGGGGGAGATCCCCGAGGACTATCTCGGCGCGTACCTCACCACGGCGGACCAGGCCGCAGCGGCGGTGAATCAGCTCGTGGAGTTCTTCCGCGGGCGGCTGCCGGGTCCCGAGGTGACCGCCGAGCAGCTCCGAGCGCGCAACTGGTGGACCGGTGCGGAGGGGTTCATCATGATCGACGACTACGACCTCGTCGCGACCCAGCAGGGCAATCCCGCCGCGCCGCTCGCCCAGCTGCTCGCGCAAGCGGGAGACGTCGGCCTGCACGTGTTCGTGACCCGTCGTTCGGGCGGCGCGTCGCGCGCGGCCTACGACCCCATCCTGCAGGGCATGACCGACCTCGGCGTGACCGGAGTGCTGCTGAGCGGCAGCCCCGAGGAGGGGCAGCTGATCGGCAAGGTGAAGGCGATCCCGAGCGCCCCGGGCAGGGGGCAGGTGATCTCGCGCGCGAGGGGACACCAGATCGTGCAGCTCGGCTACGTGCCGGCGTCGCACGAATCGGCGCCGTGACCGTCGCCGAGCGGGGATTCTCGAATGCGTCCCGCACCGGTACGCTTGCAGAGGCGAAACAGCGTTGCTCGGCGGCTTCGAGAGCTCGAGCAGACGTCACGGAAGTGAGGGATTCATGGACTACGGGACATCGACGACCGCGTTGAGCGCGGGCCTGTGGGTCGTGCTCGGGATCTGGTCGGTGATCGGCCTCGCGTTCTACGTCTGGTATCTCTGGGCGCTCTCCAGGCTGTTCCCGCGGATCGGGCTGCCCTCGGCGTGGGGATGGATCCCGGTCTGGAACCAGTGGCAGCTGATCCAGCGGGGAGGGCTGCCCGGCTGGCTCGTGCTGCTCGGCCTCGTCCCGGGGCTCGGCGTCGTGGTGCTGATCGTGTCGATCATCGCGATCCACCGCATCAACGTGGAGCACGGCAAGGGCGCGGGATTCACCGTGCTGGGCGCGTTGCTGCCTCCGCTGTGGGCGATGCTGCTGGCCTCGTATATCGCAGACGGGCAGACGTACGGCGCGGGGTACGGCGGCGGCTATCCGCAGGCATCGCCGGCATACGGGTGGGGAGGATCGCCCGAGACGGTCGCTGCCCCCGTGAACGGCGGCGGGGGACACCCCGGAGCCGCTCAGCCCGGTTTCTCCCAGACAGGCGCGCCCGCCGGCCTCGACCCGCAGTGGCCGGGGGCGCCCCAGCCGGCGGCTCCCGGGGCCGAGTGGCAGCAGCGCGCTCCGGAGCCCGCATCGCAGGCGGTCGGCGCGCCGATCCAGGATCCCTGGGCGCAGCCGCAGGATCCCCGGCAGCAGCCGCAGGACCCGTGGCAGCAGCCGGCACCAGCGGTACAGGATCCCTGGGCCCAGCCGGCGTCGACGGCGGCTCGGCCGGCGGGGGAGCCCCCCGCTCCGGCCGCCGGCAACGAGTGGGGATTCAGCAACACGACCGAGGGTGATTTCGCGCGGCTCGCGGCCGAGGAGTCTCCCTCTCGTCCCCACCAGCCGCTGGGCGCCGGCGACCTGCAGCGGCCGTTCTCGTGGCCGGCGGTCGAGGAGACCCGCGTGACGAACGAACCGGTGCCGTCGGCGCCCGAGCCCGCCCCGGCGGCGGCACCCGTGCCGCCCGCGCCGCCGGTGCCCGCGGTCCTGCCCGAGGCGCCGTCGCCCGAGCCCGAGCGGGAGGCCTTCCCCGAGCGCCCGGCATCCGGGCCCACCATCTTCGACGCGCCGCAGCCCGGTTCGCCGGCCGTGCCGCCGCCGACCCCCGCACCCGATCCGGACGTGTCGAGCGCTCCGGTGCCGCCACGATTCGAGCCCGCCCCGGCCCAGGTTCCGGCTCCCGCGGTAGCGCCTCCGGCCGGAGCGGAGGACCTCGAGGACCACACGGTGGTCGTGCAGCGCCGCACCCGGTGGGGGCTCGAGCTGCCCGACGGCGAGGTGCTGGAACTGGTCGGAGACGACGTCGTGGTGGGCCGCAAGCCCCAGCCGGTGGGCGACGCGCAGCCGCTGCAGATCGTCGATCCCACGCGCACTATGTCGAAGACCCACGCGCGCATGCGGCGCAACGGCGAGGACTGGACCATCGAGGACCTGCAGTCGACCAACGGCGTCGCGCTCGTCGACGAGAACGGCGAGAAGGTGCTGCTCGAGGCCGGGCGCGAGTACGAGGTGATCGAGCAGCTGGTCATCGGCACGCTCGAGGTGCGGCTGCGCCGAATCGGCTGATCGTCGCTCCCGTGCGGCCGCGGCGAGTGCGGCTCCCGTCCGGTCGTGCTGCGCGAGCGCAGCGCCCACCCCGTCGTCCTGCGCGAGCGCAGCGAGTCGCAGGATCCACCCGCCCCTACCCCGCGAGACACCTTCGCGCGCCAGTAGTTGCCGGCAAAACCGAGATTTGCCGGCAACTACTGGCGCGCGAAGGGGGTGGGGAACAGAGGGGCGGGAGCGCAGGTGTCGGGTCAGCGCTTGCCGACGGCGATCATCGCGCCGGTGTCGGCGAACTCCTGCTCGATCTCCTCGTTGGGGCGGTAGGTGAGGAGGCTCACGACGACCGCGACGGTCATCGCGATGACGAAGGCCGGCAGCAGCTCGTAGAGGCCGGTGTCGAAGGCCTTCCAGATGAACACGGAGGCGGCCCCGGCGACCATGCCGGCCAGGGCACCCCAGTTGGTGAGCCTGCGCCAGTAGAGGCTCAGCAGCACGATCGGGCCGAACGCGGCGCCGAAGCCGGCCCACGCGAACGACACGAGGCCGAGGATGCTGTCGTTCGGGCTGAGGGCGAGCAGGGCCGCGATGACCGTGATGACGAGCACGCCGACGCGGCCGAGGATCACGAGCGTCCGCTCGCTCGGAGCCGGCTTCTTCACCGCGCGGTAGATGTCCTCGACCAGGGCCGAGGAGCAGACGATGAGCTGGCTCGACAGCGTGCTCATGATCGCGGCGAGCACGGATGCCAGCACGAAGCCCGAGACGAGCGGGTGGAGCAGCGTCTGCGACATCAGCAGCACCACGGTCTCCGGGTTCTGCGGCGCGCCGCCGAACTTGTCGAAGTAGGCGATGCCGATGAGGCCGGCGCTCACGGCGCCGAGCAGCGACAGGAACTGCCAGCTGGTGCCGATGCGTCGTGCGCTCGCCGCGTCGCGCGAGCTGCGCAGCGCCATGAAGCGCACGATGATGTGCGGCTGCCCGAAGTAGCCGAGGCCCCAGGCCAGTCCGGAGACGATGATCAGCGCGGCGGCGCCCGTGCTCAGCTCGGCGGGGCCGAGGAGCGAGAGGTTGCCGGCGCCGACCGTCTCGACGAGGCTCGCCGTCTCGCCGAAGCCGCCGATGTTGATGATCGCCACGACGGGCACGACGATCAGCGCGGTGACCATCATGAGTCCCTGCACCACGTCGGTGAGCGAGGCCCCCAGGAACCCGCCGAACAGCGTGTAGGCGAGCGTGACGCCCGTGACGATCAGCATGCCGAGCAGGTACTCGCCGCCGAAGGCGCTCTCGTAGAAGATGCCGCCCGCCACCATGCCGGAGGAGGCGTAGAGGGTGAAGAACACGAGGATCACGATGCTCGAGATGGTGCGCAGCAGGCGCGAACGGTCGCGCAGGCGGTTCTCGAAGAAGCTCGGGATCGTGATGGAGTTGCGCGAGACCTCCGTGTAGGCGCGCAGGCGGGGAGCGACGATCCGCCAGTTGAGATAGGCGCCGATGAGCAGGCCGACGGCGATCCACCCCTCGATGAGGCCCGTGGCGTAGATCGCGCCGGGCAGGCCCATGATCAGCCAGCCCGACATGTCGGAGGCGCCCGCGCTGAGCGCCGCGACCCAGGGCGGCAGACCGCGGCCGGCGAGCATATACCCCTCGTGGTCGCTCGTCCTGCGGAAGGCCATGTAGCCGATGAACAGCATCAGCGCGAAGTACAGCCCGAGGGCGATGTAGAGGAATACCTGATCGGACATCGTCGTCTCTTTTCTTTCGGGAGATCGTTCGGAAAGTCGGAGTGCGAGGGTGCGGTCACATCCACCCTGACACAGATCGACCGGCCGCGGGCTCTCGCCGGGCCGGTCGATCGGTTCCGGGGTTAGATCAGCCCCTCGGAGAGCTGATTCAGGGTGCCGAAGCGGTGAGCGGTGATGGAGACCGCCTGCTCGTGCAGGTGCGGCAGCATCTCCACCCGGCCGGCGGACACAACCTCGCCGCCGTAGAGCGCGATGTCTGGCTTGCCGGACGAGGCCTCGAGCACCGCGGCCGTCTCCGCCGCGCGCGACGCGCCGGCGACCACGCGGATGCGGGCGCCCGCCCGCGGACCCTGCTGGGCCGCGAGCCGCTGCACGCGGGCGGCCCAGGCGGCGGCGTCCTCGAAGTGCACGTCCACACCGGCCGCGGCGAGTGCCGAGAGCACGGGCTGCGGCAGCGCGAGCGGGGTGCTCACGACGGGTGTCGATCCCGCCGCGAGTCCCGCGCCGATCGCGCGCACGGCCCGGTGCAGCGGGGCGTCGGCGGCGATCCGGATCGTGACCGGCACGGGCAGGTAGCGCAGCAGGTTGCGCTCGACGCCGAGCCGGGAGGCGTCGCGCGCGATCCCGAACTCGTCGTCCCAGGCTGCGGCGTCGCTGCCGAACGCCGCGCGCAGCCAGTCGAGCTCGGCACCCGCCACGCCGGCCTGCTGGGCCGCCGTGAGCAGCGGGGCCACCCGGGGGCGGGGCGCCCGCAGCTCGCCCGCGACGGGGGCGTCCACCCAGTCGCCGAGGCCGTGCAGGTAGTTGGGGCCGCCGGCCTTGGTGCCGGCGCCGATCGCGGACTTCTTCCAGCCGCCGAACGACTGGCGGCGCACGATCGCACCCGTGATGCCGCGGTTGACGTAGAGGTTGCCGGCCTCGACGCGCCGCAGCCACAGGGCCAGGTCGTCGCGGTCGAGGGAGTGCAGGCCGCTCGTGAGGCCGTAGTCGATCTCGTTGACCATGTCGATGGCCTCGTCGAGGGTCTTCGCGGTCATGATGCCGAGGATCGGCCCGAAGTACTCGGTGAGGTGGTACTCGGAGCCGCGCTCGACGCCGTCGCGCACGCCGGGGCTCCAGAGTTTGGCCTGCCCGTCCGCGTCGCGCGCCAGCGGGCTGTCGCTCTCGAGGGGCGCGGGCTCGATCAGCCACTCCTCGCCCGGGCCGAGCGTGGTGAGGCCGCGCAGCAGCTTGCCGGCGGGCGCGTTGATGATCGTGCCCATCTGGGTCTCGAGGTGCTCGGGCGTGCCCACCTTGAGCGAGCGCACGGCGTCGAGCAGCTGGCCGCGGAACCGCTTCGAGGTGGCGACCGAGCCGACGAGGATCACGAGCGAGGCCGCCGAGCACTTCTGGCCCGCGTGGCCGAAGGCCGACAGCGCCACGTCCTTGGCCGCGAGGTCGAGGTCGGCGTTCGGGGTCACGATGATGGCGTTCTTGCCGCTCGTCTCGGCGAGGATCGGCAGGTCGCGCCGGAACTCCCGGAACTTCACGGCGGTCTCGTACGCGCCCGTGAGGATGAGCCGGTCCACGCGGGGATCGCCCACCAGCTTCGCGCCGAGCTCGCGCTCGTCGAACTGCACGAACTGCAGCACCTCGCGAGGCACCCCCGCCTCCCACAGCGCCTCGACCATCACGGCGCCCGAGCGTGCCGAGCTGGCGGCGGGCTTGATGATCACCGAGGATCCCGCGGCGAGCGCCGAGAGCACGCCGCCGGCGGGGATCGCGACGGGGAAGTTCCACGGCGGGATCACGGCGATCAGCCTCTGCGGCTGGAACTCGGCGCCGTCCACCTGGTCGAGCAGCTGACCCAGCATGGCGTAGTAGTTCGCGAAGTCGATCGCCTCGGAGACCTCGGGGTCGCCCTGATCCAGCGTCTTGCCGCACTCGGAGCCCATCACCTCGAGCAGCTCGGCGCGCTTGGCCTCGAGCCGCTCACCGGCGCGGTAGAGGATGCGGGCGCGCTCGCAGGCAGAGAGCGCCTGCCAGCCGTCGGCGGCCGCGATCCCGCGCTCGACGACCGCGTTCAGCGTCGCCTCATCGCCGATGAGCGACGAGGCGACGAGTTCCGCGCCGAGCCGGGAGCCGACCATGCGGCTCGCGATCCCGCGGCCCCAGGCGCGGTTGCCGGGCAGGTCGGGATCGGTGTCGGGGGCGTTCTCGAACTCGCCGCGGCGGCCGGCCGCCACGCGGGCCTCGACGCGCGCCTCGGCGCCCGGCTCGTCGTAGTGCCGGCGATCCTGATCCCGATTCGCCCCGGGCACCGCGTACGACTCGACCGAGCCGTCGCCGGTGATACCGTCGAGGTCGTCGAGCGAGGCGAGGAAGCGCTGCTTCTCGCGCTCGAACAGGGCCGGGTCGTCGTTCAGCTCGAACACGGCCGACATGAAGTTCTCCTGGCTCGCGCCCTCCTCGAGGCGGCGGATCAGGTAGGCGATCGCCACGTCGAACTCCTGCGGGTGCACCACGGGGGTGTAGAGCAGCAGGGAGCCGACCTCGCGCTTCACGGCCTCGGCCTGGCCGGTGGCCATGCCGAGCAGCATCTCGAACTCGATGCCCGCCACCGCCCCGCGGGCCTTCGCGAGCAGCCAGGCGAGGGCCACGTCGAAGAGGTTGTGGCCGGCCACGCCGATGCGCACGTTCTTCACCCGCTCGGGGGTGAGCGCGTAGTCGATGACGGCCTTGTAGCTCGTGTCCGAGTCCTGCTTGGTGCCCCAGGTGGCCACCGGCCAGCCGTGGATCGCGGCGTCCACGTGCTCCATCGGCAGGTTCGCGCCCTTCACGATGCGCACCTTGATGGGCGCGCCGCCGACGGCGACGCGCTTCGCCGCCCACTCCTGCAGGTCGATCATGGCGCCGAGCGCGTCGGGCAGGTACGCCTGCAGCACGATGCCGGCCTCGAGCCCGGCGAACGCGGGGCGCTCGAGGATGCGCTTGAAGACCGCGATGGTGAGATCGAGGTCCTTGTACTCCTCCATGTCGAGGTTGATGAACTTCTTCGGGGAGGCGGCGTTCGCGCGCTCGAAGAGCGGCACCAGCTGCTCCTCGATGTGCGCCACGGCCTCGTCGAAGGCCCAGTGGTTGTGGGGCGCCACGGTCGAGGACACCTTGATGGAGACGTAGTCGACGTCGTCGCGGGCCAGCAGCTTGTGCGTGCCGGCGAGACGCCGCTCGGCCTCGTGCTCGCCGAGGATCGCCTCGCCGAGCAGGTTGATGTTGAGGCGCACGCCGTCGCGCTTGATCTTCTTGATCGCGGGGCCCAGCTTGGCGTCGCTGGCGTCGATGATGAGGTGGCTCACCATCTGCCGCAGCACCCTGCGGGCGATCGGCACGACCACGCCGGGCAGCGGCTTGGCGAGGGCGCCGCCCAGGCCGATCGCGCCCCGCATGGCGCCGGGCAGGAACTTCGGGGTGAGCGGGGTGAGCTCGTTGAGCTTCTTGGCCGCGGCGCCCAGATCCTCGGGGCGCACCACTCCGTCGACGAATCCGACCGTGAAGTCGAGGCCGTCGGGATCGCGCAGCACGCCGGCGAGGCGCTCCGCCGAGGGATCGGCGGGGAACTGCGCGGCCTCGCGCAGCCAGCGCTGCACGAGCTGGATCGCCTCCTCGGCGAGGTCCTGGGGGCGGGCGGCGGTGCCTGCGTGATGGCTCACTGATGACCTTTCTCGATGACGCGGGGCGTCGGGGCGGCTCGACGATGCGCCGAGCGGGAGGGGACGTGACGTTGAGGCCAGTGTGCGTCTTCGAGAGCATGAAGTAAAGCAATGCTTTTTGTAGGATAAAGTGAAGTAAAACTGAATGATTGTCCGTCGGCGCGGCGGAAGCTGTTCCTCCGGGGATCGACGGGCGGGGTCCGCCCGATCTGTGGTTCGGGTGGGCGGTCTGGCTGGCGGAGCCCGTTTGGCCGATCGACCGAGCGGAGTCCCCGCCGCCGAGCGGGCGGCGCGAGCGGGGCGGCGCGAGCCGGGATCCGCCGCCGGACGACCCGGGACCGAGAGAGGAGCGGCGACCGATGCTCGATGTGAAGCGGCTGCGGCTGCTGTGGGAGCTGCACGCGCGAGGCACCGTCGCCGCGGTGGCCGAGGCGCTCAACTACAGCCCTTCGGCCGTGTCGCAGCAGCTCGCGGTGCTGGAGCGCGAGGCCGGCGTGCCCCTGCTGCGCAAGACCGGTCGCACCCTCGAGCTCACCGCTGCGGGGGAGGTGCTCGTGGGCGAGACCGAGGAGCTGCTCGCGGCGCTCGAGCGGGCGGAGTCGGCGCTGCACCGCGCCCGCGCCGAAGTGGCGGGCACGGTGCGCGTGGCAGCGTTCCAGACCGCAGTGCTCGCCATCATGCCGGGTGCGCTGCGGCGTCTGCGCGAGCGCTATCCGGTGCTGCGGGTCGAGGTGGTGCAGTACGAGCCGGGGGCGGCGCTGCTCGAGACGTGGGCGCGGGGCTTCGACCTCGTGGTGGCGGAGCAGTATCCGGGGCACTCGACCCCGCACTTCACCGGCCTGGACCGCGAGCCGCTCACACAGGATCCCATCCGGCTGGGACTGCCTCCGCTCGGTTCGGGGGATGCCCGGTTCGACCGGGCGCGGGAGCTGCCGGACCTCGCCGAGCTGCCGTGGGTCATGGAGCCGCACGGGGCCGCCACCCGGCACTGGGCCGAGCAGGCCTGCCGCAGCGCGGGCTTCGAGCCGGACGTGCGCTTCGAGACCGCCGACCTGCAGGCGCACCTGCGGCTCATCGAGTCGGGCAACGCGGTCTCCCTGCTCCCCGGCCTCGTGCACGTGGGCGCCGCGGCGGGCGTGCGACTGCTCCCGCTGCCGGAGGATCCGCACCGCAGCATCTTCACGGCCGCGCGCTCGTCGCGCGGTTCGCACCCGGCGCTGGCGGCCGTGCGTGAGGCGCTCGCCGCGGAGGCCGCGGAGCTGCGATTCGGGTGACATTCAGCAGCTGCGGTTCGGGTGACATTCAGATCCGCGGAGGTAGAGTGGATGCCGTCGGGAGCCCGGCAGGAACCCGAAGAAGGGGGCGCGAGTATGAAGGTCGTCAGCTACAACCTGCGCAAGAACCGAGCCGTCGCGGAGATCGGCGCCCTCGCCGATGATCACGAGGTCGACGTGCTCTGCCTGCAGGAGGCCGAAGCGGTCGCGCTGCCCGCGCACCTCGGCCACATGTCGCTGGTGCACGCGACCGAGCGCAACCGACTGGGCCTCGCGATGTATGTGCGCGAGGAGCGGTTCCGCACCCGCTCGGCGCACACCTTCCAGCTGAAGAAGTCGCTGCACGACCGCCTCCTCGCGCCGGCGCACGAGCGCCTGCTCGGCGCCCGCCTGCACGATCTCGAGACGGAGCGCGACCTCGTCGTCGCCTCCTTTCACGCGGCCCCGCTGACCGCGCTCAACTCGCTGCGCCGGTACCAGATCCACACGGCGCTCGCCGCGCTCCGGCAGCTCGGCCCCGCGCTGCCCGCCCTCATGGTCGGCGACTACAACTACCCGGTGTTCAAGGGCCGGCTCGACACCGAGATGCGGGATCACGGGTACGAGCTCAGCCTGAGCGACAAGCGCACCTACACCCGCTACAAGATGTTCCGCGGGCACTTCGACTTCGCGACCTCGTCGGGTCTCGACATCAATCGGGTGGAGACGCTCGAGCGCGGTCTCTCCGACCACCTGCCGATCCTCGTCTCGGCCTCGCTGCGCGCGGACACGCTCGTCCCCGTCCCCGCGTAGGGGCTTCGCCGCACCGCCTGCGCCTGCGCGCGCCGGAGCGCGCCGCGCCCGCGCCGGAGCGCACCTGCGCCGGCTTCGCACCTGCCCGCGCGCCCTGCAAGCCGTGCGCCTGTCCCGCCCATTCGCCCGAAACCGAGCCGATTGCGCGAGCCGGAGCCCTCCAGCGCCGACAACTCGGTGGGTTTCGAACAACGGCATCGATTTCGGCGGGAGGAGCGATCGAGGAGCGATCGAGGAGCGAGTGAGGAGCGAGTGAGGACGGGCACCCTTCGCGCTCCGCCCACAGGGCGAGAGTCCGCCGCCCCGATCACGACCTATCCACATTCGCGGTTCTGCGCTCGCCGCACGGCACGCTTTCGCGGCACGCTTGCCCGATGGATCATCGGGAACGCATACGGACCACCCGCGGGCAGTTGTGGCTCAGGCGGCGTCTGCTCGGCGGGGAGTGGAGCGATCGGGAGTTGCGCGCCGCGGTCTCGCAGGGGGCCGCGGTGCGAGTGGTGCGCGGGTGCTACATCGATGCCCGGGCCTGGAACTCGATGCGGCTCGACCAGCAGCTGCTCGCGAGGACTCTCGGGGTCTCGGAGCTGTCCCGAGCAGGGGCGCCGGTCTTCTCGCATTTCTCCGCCGCGGTGGTCTGGGGTCTCCCGATCTACGGGCTCCGCCGGGACCCGGCGGAGCGGGTGCACGTGCTCACCGCTCGCGCGATGCCCGGGAGGAGTTCGGCGACGGTGCTGCGGCACGTCGGCGATCTCCGCGAGGACGACGTCTGCGTCGTCGAAGGCCTGCACGTCACCTCGCCGACGCGCACGATTCTGGATCTCGCGCGGTGGGCGACCGCGGAGGCCGCGATCGGATGCGCGGATGCCGGACTCCGCATGATGTTCGGCGCGCGGCGCAGCGGCGGCCTCGACGACATCGAGGCCTGGAAGGAGGAGCAGTTCCACCTGCTCGACACCATGCGGGGCATGCGGGGAGTCGCTGCGGCGCGCCGAGTGCTGGGGATCGCGGATCCCCGCCCCGACTCCGTCGCCGAGAGCGTGAGCCGGTTGCAGCTGGTGCGGCTGCGGGTGCCCCACGAGATCCAGGCGCACGTGTCGGGCCTGGACGGCGAGAACTTCTGGATGGACTTCGATTTCCTCGGACAGCGGACGTTCGGCGAGATGGATGGCGCGGTGAAGTACACCGACCAGCGGTACATGCGCGGGCGGACGCTCGAGCAGGTGCTGCTCGACGAGCGGGAGCGCGA
Source organism: Leucobacter sp. (assembly GCF_053528595.1). Classification (NCBI taxonomy): domain Bacteria; kingdom Bacillati; phylum Actinomycetota; class Actinomycetes; order Micrococcales; family Microbacteriaceae; genus Leucobacter; species Leucobacter sp. The sequence continues at coordinate 17,865 of NZ_JAIVPF010000087.1, forward strand.
GGTGCAGGTGAAGGGGATCACGAGGAAGGACGTCGTGAGGTGGGGATGGAGTGCGATCCCGACGGCTCGGAGATTCGGCCGGGTGCTCCGCCGCTTCGGTCTCGACGTGCCCGGGCTGAGCTGAGCCCGTGTGGCTCGGATCGTACTCGGTCCTGCCGCCTCCCGAAACCGAGCCGATTGCTCCAGGCTGCACGGATTATCCTCGCTGGATTGCTCGTGCTCGAATAATGGGCTCGGTTTCGGTGGAGAGGGAGGGGTGGGCCCGGGCTACGCGCCGCGGCCCGCGAGGTAGGCCGGGACCTCGGCGACCGACCCCAGCAGCTCCGTGCAGGGCTGCCCCTCGAACGCGTCCCGGGCGAGCTTGCCCGAGAGCACGCCGATGGTGATCGCGGCGCCCGAGTGCGCTCCCGCCTGCACGTCGACCGCGGTGTCTCCGGCCACGAGCACCTCGGAGACGGAGAGCGTGCCGGTGCGCTCCATGGCGCGGTGGATCATGTAGGGCGCGGGGCGTCCTGCGGCGACCTCGTCGCCGCAGACGAGTGCGTCGACCCGCACGGCGGCGGCCGGCGCGGATCCCTCTCCCACGACCCAGCCCAGCCGGTCGAGGATCCGCTCGGCCACGTCGACCGAGAAGCCGGTCGTGAGCGCCACCTTCGCACCCGAGGCGCGCAGGGCCGCGATGGCCTCGGGCACGCCGTCGATGGGGGTCGGGGGCTCCGCGGTGTAGAGCTCGTCGAGGATCGCGCGGAAGCGCTCGAAGGCCGCGTCGACCTTGCCCGCCGGGGTCGGATCGCCGCCGCCGAGCTCGATGAGCGCGGTGATGGCCGCGCGCTTCTCGGTGCCCATCCAGGTCTGCAGATCGGCGGGGGAGACGGCGACGCCGGTCTCCTCGACCGCGCGCCGCAGCGCCTGGTAGACGGCTCCGCCGTCGTCGATGGTGGTGCCGGCCATGTCGAAGACGGCGAGGGTGATCATGTGGTGCTCCTAGGGGGTCGGGAGTGGAGGGGCGGGTCGGAGTGGAGGGGGCGGGTCGGAGTGGAGGGGGCGGGTCGGGGTGGAGGGGGGGGAGTCGGAGCAGGAGGCGAGGATCGCGGGATCGGGTCCCGTGGTGCGAGAACGACTCCGACTCGCGCGACCGGTGGGAGATGTCGGACCCTGCTCGTTCAGTCGGAGGGCGGGGCGGGGAGAGCGGGGCTCTGCTCGCTCAGTCGGCGGGCGGCGGGATCTCGGCTCGTACGGTGCCAGTGCCGGTGCCGATGCCGGGTGCCGATGGCGGTGATGCCGGGTGCCGGTACGGGAGCGCCGACGCGGACCCTGCGCGGTCATCGGCGCGCCGGCGTCCGACCGATCCGCGCCCGTTCGATCGACCACCGGACGGCGGATCAGGCGCTGCGCTCGAAGAGGTCGGCGGTGGCGTTCGCGGCCTGGCGGGTGAGCGGGATCCGATGCTCGGCGCTGTTCTCGACGACGAAGGTGGCCATCGAGGGCAGGTAGCGGTCGTCGGCGCTCTCGATGACCGTTCCCGTCTCGTTGTAGGCGAGCCGCCGCACGCGCAGCAGCGGTGAGCCGGGCGCGATGTGCATCTGCTCGACCTCGAGTGGGTGCGCGGCGATCGCGTCGATCACGTGCCGCGCCCGCACCGGCACGACCCCCGACTGGCACAGCGTCTGGTAGATGCTGCCGTTGTCGAGATCGGCGGTGATGAGATGCCTGCCGATCTCGTAGGGGAAGAGGGACCGCTCGAGCATGGCCGGCTTGTCGTCGAGCAGCCGCAGCCGGATGATCTCGACCACCGCGGTGTCGGGTGCGATCTGCAGTTCGCGGGCGATCTCCTCGGTCGCCGGCCGCCGGCTGGCCTCGATCACCCGCTGTCCGGGCTGCATGCCGAGATCCCGCGCCCACTCGGTGAACGACATGAACGTGTCGAACGACTGGGCCGGCGCCGTGCGCTGCACGCGGGGCGGAGCGCCTCGCCCGCCGATGATCATGCCCTCGGACCGCAGCGCGGCGAGCGCCTGCCGTACGGGTCCGCGCGAGGTGCCGAACTCGGCGACCAGGGACTTCTCGCTCGGCACGCGGTCGCCGGGCTGCCAGACGCCGGTGCGGATGCGCTGCACCATCTCCTCGTACAGCTGGGCGTGGAGGGGCGAGTTCTCGTTCATGGGGCAAGCTTATAAGTTGTCATGACTAGTTGAAATGCTCGCCGATGACCGGAGGGTGAACGATCGGTGACGTTTCCGAAGCCGGATCGTGCGGTCGATGAACGCTCGAAGAACAGCCTCGGCAAAAGTTGTTATGACTACTTTTCGGGCCGCACTATCGATGCATGACCTCACACGACCACGCCCCGCGCATCGCCATCGTCGGCGCGGGCATCATCGGCCTGGCGCACGCCGTCGCCGCGCTCGACGCCGGCTACCGCGTCACCGTGCTCGAGCAGGACGCGGCCGCCGTGCTCTCGAGCGTGCGCAACTTCGGTCACGTGGGCGCATCGGTGCAGGCGGGCGAGCTGGGCGAGCTGGCGCGCGAGTCCCTGCCGATCTGGCTGTCGCTCGTGGAGCGCGCCGGGGTCGAGGCCAGGCGGTCCGGCACCCTCGCGGTCGCGCGCACGCCGGCCGAGGAGGCGGTGCTGCAGGAGCTCATGGACGAGCGCCCGCCCGAGGGCGCCCACCTCGTGACCGGCGCGGAGGTCGGATCGCTGCTGCACCTCGACGCCGCCGCGACTGCCGCGGTCCGGCCGCGGGCGGGTGTGATCATGCCCCGGGACGTCACGGCGAATCCCCGCACCGCCGCGGCCCGCATCGCCGCCTGGGTGCACGCCCACGAGCGCGGTGAGGTGCGCTTCTCGACCGCGGTGCACGCCGTCGGCACCGGAGTTGTCGATACCAGTCGAGGCCGTGTCGAGGCCGATCACGTCATCGTGGCCGCGGGACATCTGCTCGGCCGGCTCCTCCCCGGGCTCGCCGAGCGCGGCGAGGTTCGCGAGTGCGCGCTCCAGATGGCCCGAGTTCGCGCCCCGCACGCGATGGGCCTCGGACCGGCCGTGCTGACGGGCACCTCGATGCTGCGGTACGGCGCCTTCGCCGGGCCGGCCGCCGAGGCGCTCCGCGCCGAGCTGAGCGCCGCGCGCCCCGAGCTGCTCGAGATCGACGCCAACGTCATGCTCACCCAGCAGCCCGATGGCACGCTCCTCGTCGGCGACTCGCATGCCGCCCACGACGCGGCACCCCCGTTCCTCGACGAGCGCTGGTTCCGGATCCTGCTCGACGAGGTCGCCGCCGTGCTCGGCGCCCCGGCGCTCGAGGTGCTCGAGCGCTGGCAGGGACTGTACGCCACGAGCCGCACGCAGGACATCCTGCAGGCGCTCCCGATCCCCGGAGTCACCGCGGTCTCGGTGACCACCGGCACCGGCATGACCGTGGGCCTCGCACTCGGGGCCCGCACCATCGCCTCCCTCTGAAATCCATCTCATCCCCGCGTCCCGCTGAGATCCTGCGACTTCGCGCAGGACGACCAGGATGCACCCCGCACCCCACCCAAGGAGAACCATGCAGAAGAACACCGTCCTGGCCGCCTCGGCCATCGCCCTCCTCGGACTCGGCCTCGCCGCCTGCTCGAGCACCCCCAAGGAGAACTCGGCCTCGGCCGCCTCGGGTGACGCGGTGACCTGCCCCGACGGCAAGATCCGCTTCGGGATCCTGCCGTACGAGGATCCCGAGCGTCTCGAGCCCGCCTACCAGGTGCTCGCCGAAGCCCTCTCCGAGAAGCTCGACTGCCCCGTCGAGGTGAGCATCACCGAGGACTACGCCGCCGAGGTGCTCGCGATGGAGAACGACCAGCTCGAGATCGCCCAGTTCGGCCCGCTCGGCTTCGTGTTCGCGAACCAGCGCGCCGATGCCACCGCGATGGTGTCGTTCGGCGACGCCGACGGCAAGCCCACCACCTACACCGGCGGCATCTGGGTGCCGAAGGACTCCGACATCCAGACGCTCGAGGACCTGACGGGCCGCACCCTCGCGCTCGGCAGCCCCGGCTCGACCTCGGGCGACGCCCTGCCCATGTCCGCGCTCGTCGACGCCGGCATCGACGGCGACGTGCAGTGGGACTACGCGGGCGGACACCCGGAGGCGCTGCTCGCGCTCGTCAACGGCACCGTCGACGCCGCTCAGATCAACTCGCAGACCCTCGCCACCGCGACGGCGGAGGGCACGTTCGACGAGTCGCAGTTCCGCCAGATCTGGGAGTCCGAGGACATCCCGAACGACCCGATCACCGTTCGCGGCAACCTGCCGCAGGAGTTCCAGGACGCGGTCTCGGAGGCGCTGCTCAGCCTCGACGCAGCCGCGGTCGAGGAGGTCAGCGGATTCCTCGGCGTCGACCCCGCCGGGCCCCTGATCCCCGTGACGAACGACACCTACCAGCCGCTCTTCGACCTGGCCACCACCATGGGCCTCACCGAGGCAGACGTCTGATGAGCGCCGTCACCGCGCGCGGGGACCTCGCTCCGGCCTCGCGCACCCCCGCCCCCGAGCGCGAGGTGCTGCTCGACGTGCAGGCCATCTCCAAGAGCTTCGGCGATCGCGTCGTGCTCAAGGACATGAGCATGCGCGTGCACGCCGGCGAGGTGGTCGCCTTCCTCGGAGCCAACGGCTCCGGCAAGTCGACCACCCTGCGCGCGGTGAACGGTCTCACCGAGGCGGACTCCGGCGACATCGTGATCGCCGGCGTGCGCCTGGGCGAGGCCAGCTCGCAGCGGCGCGCCGAGGCCAGGCGCACCGCCGCGACCGTGTTCCAGAAGATCTACCTGGTGCAGCGCCGCACGGTGCTGCAGAACGTCTGCGCCGGCGGCTTCTCGCGGCTGCCGGACTGGCGCTCGCTGCCGCCGCTCTTCCCGCGGGAGCTGAAGGAGGAGGCCATGGCGTGTCTCGACCGCGTGGGGCTGGCGGATCGCGCGCACGACCGCGCCGGCAGCCTCTCGGGCGGGCAGCAGCAGCGCGTCGCGATCGCGCGGGCGCTCTGCCAGCGGCCGCGCATGATCCTCGCCGACGAGCCCGTGTCGGCGCTCGACCCCAAGGCCGCCGACGACGTGATGCGTCTGCTCCACGAACTCGCGGTCGAGGAGGGCCTCGGCGTCGCGGCGGTGCTGCACCAGCCGCACCTCGCCCGCGCCTACGCGCACCGGGTCATCGGCCTGCGCGGGGGCAACCTCGTCTTCGACGCCCCGACCGATGAGATCGACGACGTCGAACTGGCGTCCCTGTACCTGTGAGGATCCGCCCGTGACCGACGCACCCACCCGCGTGCGCTCCGACTACTCGAAGCGCACGCAGCACCTCCTCCCCGTTCCCCGAGACCCGCGCGCGCCCTATCGGGCGGGCTCGTGGTCGGTGATCATCGCGGTGCTGCTCGTGCTGCACCTGCTGGCCTTCCAGGCCACCGACTTCAAGCCCGACGCGCTCGTCACCGGAGCCAAGGGCATGTTCAACTTCATGTCCGAGGCGTTCCCGCCGGACCTCAGCGCAGACGTTCTGCAGAAGGGCATCGAGGGCGCGCTCACGACGCTCTGGATCGGTCTGCTCGGCACGACCGTGTCGGTGCCGTTCGCACTGCTGCTCGCGGTGCTCGGCGCCCGCACCACCACCCCGAACGGCCTCGTCTACCAGATCGCCCGCGGCATCCTCTCCTTCTTCCGGGCCGTGCCCGACATCGTGTTCGCGCTCATCTTCGTGACCGCGGTGGGCCTCGGACCGTTCGCCGGGGTGCTCGCGCTCATCTGCCACAACACCGGCGTGATGGGGAAGCTCTGGTCGGAGGCGATGGAGGACATCGATCCCGGCCCCGAGCAGGCGCTGCGCACCGCCGGCGCGAGCCGCTGGCAGGTGGTGGCGAACGCCACGATCCCGACCGTTCTGCCGCAGCTCACCGGCCTGCTGCTCTACCGCTTCGACGTCAACGTGCGCTCCTCGCTCGTACTGGGTCTCGTGGGCGCCGGCGGCATCGGCCTGCTCATCAACAAGGCCATCAAGACCTTCCAGTTCGACGAGATGCTGACCTACCTCATCATCATCCTCGTGGTGATCGTGGCGGTCGATCTCGCCTCCGCCTGGATCCGCAAGCGCCTGCAGTAACCACCCCTTCCACGCCACGTCACACCACACCACATCACAGGGAGAACACGCACCCATGTCGCAAGACTCACTCCACCGCTCCGAGCGGCGGGCCGCTCGTGCCGGCCGGCCGGTCGCCGTCCGCGGCGTCGCCGGGGGAGCGCTGATCGCGCTCACCTGCGGCCTGCTCGTCGCCCCCGGACTCGCCGCCCCGGCGCAGGCCGTCGCGGCGCCCTACACGCAGGACTTCGAGACCGCCGCAGGCCCCGACCAGGCGCCCGCGGGATGGTCGGTCGAGAGCTCCGACACCCGCGACATGCGAGACGGCTGGAAGGGCTGGACGTTCCACACGACGGCCGAGGTCGTCTCGACGTGGGGGTCCGGCGGCGACCGCAGCTCGTTCTCGAAGGCCCAGGGCCTCGTCGCGGTGCTGCACTCCGACGGCAACCGGCCGACGAGCGGCCCCTACACTCCGGTGGACTCGACCCTGTGGGCTCCGGCCTACGCCGTCGACCCGGGTGCCGAGGCGGTGCGCGTCGCGTTCGACAGCCACTACAAGCAGGGGCAGGCTCCGCAGGAGGCCAGGCTCGTGGCCAAGATCGACGGCGGCGATCCCGTGCTGGTCGAGCAGTTCAACACGAACCGTCTGAACCAGACGCACGACTACGCGATCGACCTGCCCGCGGGCACGCAGAACGTGCAGTTCGGCTGGCAGTACATCAAGACCAGCAACAACTGGTTCTGGATGGTGGACAACGTGACGATCGCGGAGGCGGCGCCCGCCGACGTCACGCCCACGATCACCTCGCTCAAGAAGCCGGTGGTCACTCCGGGCTCGAGCACCACCGTCTCGCTGAGCGGCCTGCGCGCCGGACAGCAGGTCGAGGCCGCTCTCGGCTCGGGGGGCGCCGCCGCACCGGTGACCGGGATACCCGCCGCCACCGCCGAGGGCACCGTGTCGTTCGACGTCGCCGTGCCGGCCGATCAGGCGCAGGCCACACTGCCGCTGAGGATCGCGGGCACCGGAGTGACCCCCGTCGAGATGACCGTCACGGTGCTCGCCGAGATCCCGGGGCACGCCTCGTCGACCGAGCCGCAGATCTGGTGGAACGGCTTCGACGGCACCGCCGAGCAGTGGACCGCGGAGGGCGGCTGGGAGTTCATCACCCGCCCGCAGGTGATCGACGCGTACGGACTCGATCGCCGCCACACCTTCACCCGCGCCTCGGGCGTGATCGCCGTCGCCGAGACGAAGAACGCCGCCTTCGCCGGCACGCTGACCTCCGCGCCGATCGCCGTGACGGCGGGCGACGAGCTCGAGCTGCGCTTCGACAGCCACTTCCGCGTGCGCGGCGGCGGTGCGCATAGCGGCGCCGTCGCCGTGCGGTTCGACAGCGGCGATCCCGTCGTGCTGCGCACCATCACCGCGGACGAGGAGTCGGCGCAGCCACGCCTCGCCTTCACCGTGCCCGAGGGGGCCGCCTCGGCGACCGTGGAGTTCGCCTACGAGGCACCCGCCGGAGCGGGGTCGTGGATGCTCGACGACGTGCAGATCGTGCGTCCGCTCGCACCGCTCGCCGAGGACGCCGCGCCGGAGGCGATCGTCGACGTGTTCAGCGATGTGCAGGGAGCGAACGCCAAGCTGCAGAACCAGGTGCTGCCGGGCTTCCGCAATCTGCCCGGAGGCCGTGCCGACGTCGTGATCTCGAACGGCGACCTCACCAGCAACGGCACGCCGGCGCAGTACGACAGCTACTACGCGGCGTTCAACGCGGGCGGGGGCGGCGACTACGAGACGCGCATCTCCACGATCGGCAACCACGAGTTCTACGGCTCCAACGGCTCCGCGACCTACATCCAGCGCTTCCTCGACTACACCGGCATGCGCGACCTGGGCGTCGCCGAGTCGCAGTCGCCCCACAAGGGCCTCTGGGGGGAGGTCGTCGTCGACGGCAAGCTGCCCGTGCTCTGGATCGGCAGCGAGCGCCACGAGTACCACGGCGGCAGCGGCCCCTTCGTCGAGATCTGGGACGAGCAGTTCGACTGGCTGCGCGACCGCCTCGATCACTACCGCGACGCGGGCCTGCCCGTGCTGCTGAGCGTGCACCACATCTTCGAGAACTCGGTGTCGGGGTCGTACGCGAACCTGTACAAGCGCGAGTTCGGCGATGACCAGGAGCGCATGGAGCGCCTGCTGGCCGCCTACCCCAACGTCACCGTCATGAGCTCCCACACCCACTGGAGCCCGCTGCTGCACGACTGGAGCGTCGAACAGCGCTTCGTGCCGACCACCGACCACGCGCCGACCGTGATCAACACGGCCGCCGTGACCACGCAGTACGGTCCGAGCGGCGACTGGGGCGAGGTCGGGATCGGCGGCGCCGATCCCGCGGGCCTGCGCATCTCGCTGTACGAGGATCGCCTGCGCGCAACCGTCTACGGCTTCAACGGACAGGCTCAGCCGAGCGAGATCAAGCACGTCGACATCGCGCTGCCGGCGGAGGAGCCGGTGGATCCTGTCGACCCGGTGGACCCGGTGGATCCGGTGGACCCGGTGGACCCGGTGGATCCTGTCGATCCGGTGGATCCGCAGCCGGCGAAGGATCCGTTCCGTGATGTGTCGAGGTCGGCGAAGTTCTCGCGGGAGATCAATTGGATGGCGGAGCGGGGTCTGTCGACGGGCATCAGGAAGACCGATGCGTCGGGCGGGGTGTAC
>NZ_JAIVPF010000088.1:0-46448 GCF_053528595.1 Leucobacter sp.
AGGAACGCCGCCATCGCCTCACGCGTCACCGCACGCTTCGGCGCGAACGACCCATCCGCATTCCCCGTCGTGATCCCCTCACCCGCAAGCCACGAGATATCCCCGTAGAACCGATGCGAACGCGGCACATCCGAGAACGAGCGGGTCGAGAGACCGTCCACGACGCCGACGCGCGCGCCCGCGGGCGCCTCGGCGGAGGCGACGACCGGGGCCGTGGCGACGACACCCGTCGCGATGAGGACCGCGCCGAGCAGCGCGCCCAGCGCCCGCATCCGTGGGCGTCTCCGGTCCGGGGCCGTTCCGCTGCTCGTACCGCGCATGACTCTCGCTCTCGCTCTCGCTCAACGGCTCCCGCCGGCTCCGGATCCGACCAGAACTTCAACATCATATCTAGATAAGGTTCCCCTTAGAAAGATCTGATGTTAAGGTGATCCCGTCGGTTCCTCATTCGCCGGCAGCAGTAGATGACTCAAAGCACGAATGGCCGCTGTCCCGAGGGACAGCGGCCATTCGTGTGCGCTCGCGAATCTGCGCTCAGGCTCCGGAGCGGTCCTCCGGCAGGGCGGGGGTGGAGGCGGGCGGGCGGCGCAGGCTGCCGGATCCGCCGGCCTCGAATGCGGCGGCGTACCCGAGCAGCTGCGGATCCGAGTAGCCGGCGCCCGCGAAGGTGAGTCCGACCGGCATGCCGATATCGCTCATGACCCCCATGGCCACCGTGACCGTCGGGATCCCCAGGTGCCGCAGCGCGTAGTTGCCATTCGAGAAGAACACGCCGTTCGACCACGCGTGGTCGGCGGCGGCGGGATCCCGCTCGGCATCCTCGCGCCCCGCATCGGCGTTCGCCGGGAACACGACGCCGTCGAAGCCCTGCTCGGCGAGCCAGTCCTCGAAGAGCCGCTCGCGCAGCTGCACGAGCGCGCGCAGGCCGTCGGCGAAGTCGGCGCGCTCGCGCGGATCGGGGATCCCCGCCTTCGCGTACGCCACCGTCGCACGGTAGCGGTTGGGGTAGTCGTCGACCTCCTCGTAGCGATCGGGCAGGGTGCCGGGGGGCTGGGGGAAGATCCGGTCCGGATCAACCTCTGCGAGCGACGAGTAGATCGGAGCGGGGATGTCCTCCGGGCTTCGCCCCGAGCGGCCGGCCGCATTGGCCTTCAGGAAGTCGTCCCAGCCGAACGCGAGGAAGTCGGTGAACTCGGTGTCCATCCACCCGTCGGGCAGCACGCCCAGCGCGCCCACGTTCTCCTGCCCCGGGCGGTCGCCCTCGTACTGCTCGATGAGCGGGAAGCCGGTCACCACGACCTCCGCGCCCAGCTCTTCCAGGCGCGTCCTCGCCTCTTCCCAGAGGGCGAGCACCGACGGCCGCACGGCGATCGGGAAGGCCGGATCCTCGCCGAGATACATGCGTGGGGCCGCAAACCGCTTGCCCCGCAGGGGCAGGGGATCCTCGGCGCCGGAACCGAGCACCTCGAGGTAGGAGGCGGGTCGATGCTCGCTCGGCTTCGGCAGTTCCACCGCCGCTTGGTTGCGCCAGAAGTCTCCGCGGGTGATCGGATCGTCCTGCACGAGCACGTCGAGCAGGCGCAGCATGTCGGGCATGGAGCGGGTGTGCGGCACGACGACGTCGCGGGCGGGGAACAGCGGCCAGTTGCCGCGGATGCTCAGGATCCCCCAGCTCGGCGTGTAGGCGCAGAGACCGTTGTTGGAAGCGGGGCTGCGGCCGGACGACACCGTCTCCTCCCCCATGCCGAACACCGCGAGGTTCGCCGCGGTCGAGACGCCGGATCCGTTGGACGATCCGGAGGCGTAGGCCGCGGCGAGGTAGTCGCGGTTGTACGGGCTCTCGGCGCGTCCGTACACGCCGCGCTGCATCCCGCCGTCGGCCATGGGCGGCATGTTGGTCTTGCCCACGAGCACCGCGCCGGCCTCGCGCAGCTTCGCGACGGAGAAGGCGTCCCACTGCGCCACGAGATCCTTGAACGCCGGCGACCCTGACGCGACGGTGAGTCCCTCGACCATGTACGAGTCCTTCACCGTGAACGGCACGCCCTCCAGCGCCCGCGGGCTGCCCTCGCGCCAGCGCCGATCAGACTCCGCCGCCTCCTCGAGCGCCGCGGGGTTCGGTACGATCACCGCGTTCAGCCCGTCCGGGCCGCGGTCGTAGGCCTCGATGCGCGCCAGATAGCGGCCGGTGAGCCAGGTGCTCGTGATCTCGCCGCGTCGGAACGCCTCGAGCACCTCCTCGATGCTCGCCTCGATCAGTTCGAACGCTCCGGTGCGATCGCCCATGGATTCCTCGTCTCTCTGCTCCGGTCGCCCGGCGATCGATCTCCGCCCATTGCCTCGATCGACGCCCACGACGTATCCTGAAAATAGTTTCAGTTGCGAACGCCCGGGTGTCAAGTGCCCGGACGGATCATCGGCTGCGAAAGGGGCTGCGGTCATGGCGAACGACACGAGGGAGCGCATCCTCGAGGCCTGCGAACGCGTCATCGCGCGCGCCGGGCTGCGGGGGTTCCGCATGGGCGACGTGGCGCGCGAGGCGGGGGTGTCGATCGGGCTGCTCGCCTATCACTTCGGCGACCGCGACGGGCTGCTGCAATCGGCGCTCGACCACGTCAACGAGAGCGCGGCCCGGCGCGCGGCCGTGCTCCCGGCTGGAGCCGCGGCGCCGGAGGCCCCGGGTGCATCCGACGCATCGGCGGGGGCCGGGGATCCCGGCGCGCCCCCGGTGGGCGAGCGCCTCGCCGCGCTGCTGTGCTCGGAGTTCGGCGACGACCCGCAGGTGCGCGCCGGGTCCACCGCGTGGAACGAGCTGCGCGCGGCCGCCGTCTTCGACGCCGACCGGGCCGCCGCGGTCGCGCGCTCGACCGCGGACTGGCAGCGCGCCGTGCGGGAGCTGCTCGGAGAGGCCGCTCCCCGCACCGAACCGGACACCGCCGCGCTGATCCTCACCGCCCTCGTCGAGGGGCTCTCCGGACGCTGGCTCACCGGCCAGCTCACCGCGCGCGAGGCGCAGGAGGCGGTGCGGGCGGCGCTGCGCGCCCAGGGCCTGCTCCCGACGGCCCGCTGAGCCGCGGCTCGATCCCGACCGCCCGCGCCCGGCGCGCCCGGTCCTCGACCACCCTCTGCAGGATCTCCCCCAGCCACTGGACCACCGGGGGGATCCTGCTGCGCTGCGTCACGAACATCACGCGCCGCTCACCGAGGTCCTGCACCGTGGGGCGCAGCACCACGTCGAAGTCCGTGTCGACGGCCGCCGCAGTCGTGAGAGCGCACCCCAGGCCCTCGGCGACCAGCCCGTGGATCATGGTGAGGTCGTCCGTGCGCATGAGCGCGCGCACGGGATGACCCATCGCGCGGCAGACCCGGCGCAGCACTCGGTCCGAGGCCTCGTCGTCGCTGCGGCTGCACAGCCACGCGACGTTCGCCAGCTGCGCGAAGTCGAGCGCCTCGCTCCGCGCCCACTCGCTCTCGCGGGCCACCATCACGCGGTACGGCTCCGACAGCAGCGTCTCGAGGGCGAGATCCGGCACCTCGAACGCCGGCTCGGCAGAGGCGTCGTAGATCAGACCGGCGTGCACCTCGCCGGCCCGCAGCAATCGCACCACCTCGGTCGGCTCGGCCTCGACCACCTCGACGCGCACCGAGGTGCGCTGCTGGAGCGCTGAGATCGCAGCGGGCAGCAGCCGCGATCCGATCGAGGCGAAGGCGCCCACCCTCAGCGTCGCGAGTCCGGCGTCGCGCTGATCCGCCACCGCCTGCTCGGCCCGGTCGAGGCGCTCGAGGATCCCCTCGACCTCCACCGCGAACTGGGCGCCGATCGGCGTCAGCCGCGTGCCCGAGCGGCCGCTCTCCACGAGCTTGGCGCAGAGATGCGTTTCGAGTCCGCGCAGGTGATGGGTCACTGTCGGCACCCCGTAGTGCAGCGCCTCGGCCGCGCGAGTCAGGCTGCCGTGCTCCCGGACCGCGAGCAGCACCCGGAACTGCTGCAGATTCATCATGGAATAGAGACTATGTCACAAATGATGAAAACCTGATATACCGCAGGGGTCCGAGGCTCCCTACGCTGAACCCATGTTCGCCCCCCGCCAATTCGAGAGCCCCTACGCCGACGCACTGCGTTCACTCGCCGAGCACGACTGGCAGCGCCTGCACGTCCCCGCCCATCAGGGCCGGGCCGACCACGCCCCGGGAGTCGCGCGGCTGGTGGGTGGAGAAGCACTGGGCATCGACTTCCCGATGCTGTTCAGCGGGGTCGATCAGGTCACCTGGCAGCTCTTCTCCCCGGGCCGCGCCACTCCGCTCATGCGAGCTCAGGAACTCGCGGCGGAGGCGTGGGGGGCGAGCCGGGTCTGGTTCCTGACCAACGGCTCATCGGGGGGCAACCACATCGCCACGACGGTCGCACGAGGCCTCGGCCCGGAACTCGTCGTGCAGCGCAGCGTGCACTCCAGCGTGATCGACGGCCTCACTCGCGTCGGGCTCTCCCCGCACTTCGTGCACGGCGCCATCGATGCCGGACTCGGCTCGTCGCACGGCGTCACCGCCGCTCAAGTGGAGGCGGCCCTCGCCGAGCACCCGGCGAGCACGGCCGTCTACATCGTCTCCCCGAGCTACTTCGGCGCCATCGCGGACATCGAGGCCATCGCCGGGGTGGCGCACGCCCACGGCGTTCCGCTCATCGTCGACGAGGCATGGGGCTCCCACCTCGGACTGCACGCGGACCTCCCGGCGAATGCCGTGCGCCTCGGCGCCGACCTCGTGGTTTCAAGCCCGCACAAGGGCACGGGATCCCTCACCCAGTCGGCCGTCCTGCAGCTCGGACACGGCGAGCACGCCGCCCGCATCGAGACGCTCGTGGATCGGGTGGTGCGCTCGTATCAGTCGACCAGCAGCAGCGCCCTGCTGCTCGCCTCGATCGACGAGGCCCGGCGCTTCATCGTGACCCGCCCCGACGTCGTGGAACGCGCGCTCCTGAGCGCGCAGGAGATCCGCGGACTGCTGGACGAGGATCACCGTTTCCGCGATGCGACCCCCGACCTCCTCGCCTCCCCCGACGTGGTGGCCGTCGACCCGTTCAAGATCGCGATCGATACCCGCGGCGCCGGCATCACGGGCGATGCGGCGCAGCACCTGCTGATTCGCGACCACCGCATCTACTGCGAGCTATCGACGCCATCGGCGCTCCTCCTGCTCGTCGGCGCGACCTCCCCGGTCGACGTCGAGAGGTTCTGGGAGGCGCTGACATCCCTGCCCCGGATCGACGGGGAACCCGGGCGGCCCACCGCCCTCCCCGCTGCGTGCTCGCGGGCCATGGGACTCGACGAGGCGTTCTTCGCGCCGGTCGAGGCGGTGCCCTACGACCGCGCGGCGGGGCGCGTATCGGCGGATTCCCTCGCCGCCTACCCACCCGGGGTGCCGAACGTGCTGCCGGGCGAGATCCTGAGCGAAGAGGTCGTATCGTTCCTCCGCGGCATCGCCGCGTCGCCCACCGGCTACGTGCGAGGAGCGATGGACGCGGCACTCCGGACATTCCGGGTCGTCGCCCGGTGAGGCGGGCCGCCGGGGCGCCGATGCGAGCCTCGGCATGCCGCACCTGCGGGGGCGGTGCGGACCGCTAACCCGAGGATCGTGCCGCGTCCCGGGCGGCCAATGCGAACCACAGACCCATCCTGATGTCCGGCGAGTCGAGGTCGGCGCCGAGGCGGCTCTCGATGCGGGCCACGCGTTTCACGAGGGTCTGCCGGTGGATGCCGAGCTGTCGCGCTGCCGGATCCCAGCGGCCGTGATGCGCGAGGAAGGCCCGGAGAGTGTCGATGAGCGCATCGTGCTGCCCGCTCGACTCGAGTTTCTCCAGAGGCGCGAGTGCGGTGGCGGTGAAGGTGGAGAGCGCCGCCGGCGGCGCGAGCCCGATGATCCGGTCGTAGTAGCGCAACTCGCGGAAGTGCACGATGTGCGTCTCGTTCCGGCGCCTGGCGTGCGAGAGGGCGAGAGCGGCCTGGTTGTAGGCGAGGTGCAGCTGCGAGAGCCGGGCCGGCTCGCCGATGCCGATCCGAATGGCGGTGCTCTCGAAGCGTTCCGACAGGCGCTCGAACTCCTGCTCGGTCTCAGCGCTGCTCACCGTGATCAGGGAGTAGACGCCCGGGAACGTCCGGTCCTGTACCGCGATGCTCGTGCCGCTGCGCGGCGAGAACACGTCGTGCAGTCTGCCGATCACGCTCTCCGGAGGCGTATTGGGGATCCAGACTCTGGCCAGCGTCAGCAGAATGCTCGGGCTCAGGCCGAGGCCGGCGGCCGCGTGCGAGAAGCGCTCCGGGGACGTATCGGGGTCGAGGAGCGTGTCTCCGAGGAGGTTGGCCGCCGCCATGCGCTGGGGGGACAGGCTGAGGCGCTGCTCGAGGACGAACGAGAGCAGCGACGCCGCGCTCGCGACGATCATCCGCTCGGAGGCGTCGGGCGGGGCGTGCTGGCCCAGGAGCAGCATGCCCCGCACTCGCCCGGGCGCGCCCAGCGGGTGGATCGAGATGTGCTTTCCGGTCCGATCCGAGACCGAGACGGCAGTGCCCGTCTCCCGCACCCGTTCCAGGTCGGGCAGCAGCGACGCATCCGTCAGCGCTGCGGCGGCCGGATAGGCCTCGAGCACCTGGCCGCTCGGGGCCACGACGCTCGCCCACCCGCCGGTGAGTTCGGCGAGGCGCGACACGAGTCCTCCGATCGCGTCCCCGGACAGCGCGATATGCGTGAGCTGCTGCTGCGCGCGGTAGGCGAGCTGGGTCACCCTGAACCGCTCCGCGGCCTGCTGAGCTGCGACGTACTCGGCGATCACGATGAAGGGGGTGTCGAACGGTATCTCGATGAGCGGCATGCCGAGCCGGTCGGCCCGCTCCCGCATCCGCTCCGGCACCGCGGAATGCATCCACGACTCCTCGCCGACGCCGAAGCCGATCCCCGCGATGCCGTGCTCGTGCAGCTTCTCGACGTACTCGACCATCGACTCGACCGAGCCGAGCCGTACCGCGGTGGTCAGCAGGAATTCGCCCCCCTGCACCCAGGGAGTCGGGTCCTGCACATCGCTCACGTGCACCCAGCGCACCTCGGAGTCCAGGCCCGCGGCTCCGGCGAGCAGAGAGAGGCCCGTATCGGGGATCTCCAGAATCGATCGGACGGTCACCTGCACGGCAACATCTTATACAGAAAAGTGTTTTCAATTCCTTCAGGTGTCGTGAATGTATATATCTCTGCATCATTGCGTCCCCTACGGTGGGGATCGAGGGCCCATCCCGGCCCGTCACGGCCACAGACCTGGAGGCAGATTTCAATGTCGAAAAACACACGCCGCTTCGCGCTGCTGGCAACAGCCGCCGCGCTCCTGCTCTCAGGTTGCGCCGTCGACGACTCGCAGAGCGGCGGTGCGAGTTCGAGCGAGGAGAGCGTCACGTTCGGCTGGCTCCTCCCTCAGACCGGTCCGATCGCCAGCCTCGGCGCACCGCAGATCGCGGCTCTCGAGCTCGCCGCTTCCGACATCAACGAGGCGGGCGGCGTCCTGGGCGCCGAGTTGAGCCTCAGCGGCGGCGACGAGGCCGGCGATCCCGCCGTCGCAGGTCAGGCCGTGGACCGCCTGCTCTCAGAGGGGGTGCCGGTGGTCATCGGCGCCGGATCCTCGTCCATCTCGCTCTCCGTCATCGACAAGATCACCGGGAGCGGCACGCTGCAGTGCTCGGGCATGAACACCACACCCGAGCTCAGCGAGTACCCCGACAACGGCCTCTACTTCCGCACCGTGCCCTCCGACGTCCTCCAGGGCGCGGTCCTGGCTCAGCGGATCGCCGACGACGGCGGCCAGAACGTCGCCATCATCTCGCGCAGCGACTCGTATGCGACGGGCATCGCCAACTCGACGGAGACGGCCATCACCGAGGCCGGCATGACCGTGGCGAAGCGCGTCGACTACGATCCGAACGCCACGAACCTCGACGCGGAGGTGCGCTCGATCGTCGCGGCGCAGCCCGATTCCATCGTCGTCTTCGCCTTCGACGAGGGCGCGAAGATCCTGCAGGGCCTCATCCAGGCCGGCGCGGGGCCGGCGGACGTCAAGCTCTACGGCACCGACGCGATGCCGATCTCCTCCCTCGCCGAGTCCGTCGACCCCTCCGACCCGGCGGTCCTCGAGGGCATGACCTTCACGCAGGCGTCCTCCGGCGAAGGCGGATCGTTCTCGGAGCGCCTGCTGCAGGAGAACCCCGATCTCGAGACCACGGCCTTCACCCCGTACTTCTACGACTGCGCCGTGCTGAGCGCCCTGGCCATGGAGCAGGCCGGGTCATCCGACCCCGCCGACTTCTCCCAGGAGCTGATCGCGCTCACCAACGACGGCGAGGAGTGCACGAACTACGCCGACTGCAAGGCCAGGATCGCCGAGGGCGCGGACGTGCAGTACGTCGGCGCGGCCGGGCCGCTGCTGTTCAGCGATGCCGGGGAGCCCACGACCGGTCTCTACGACGTGCTCGTGATGCAGGCCGATGGCGCCACCGAGACGGTCGACACCGTGCGCGAGCCGCAGAACCGATGAGCGCATCGAGTCCGACGAGGACCCTGGTACTCGGTGCGGGCCCGGAGTCGCCGAAGCGCCGCAGTCGGGCGACGGCTCGGATCCTCGCGGTCGGCGGCATCGTCCTGCTGCTCCTGGTCCTCGGCGCCATCACGCAGGGAGTCGGTCCCACACTGCAGAGCGCGATCGACGGGCTCCGTCTCGGTCTGGTGCTCTCGCTGATCGGCGTGGGCCTCTCGCTGATCTTCTCCACCACCGGCATCTTCAACTTCGCGCAGGGAGAATTCGCCACCCTCGGCGCCGGCGCGGCTCTGTTCCTCAACGCGGGACTCGGCCTGCCGCTCATCCCCGCCGCACTTGTCGCAGTGGCACTCGGAGCGGTCTTCGGCATCGCGAGCGAGAAACTGCTGTGGCGGCCGTTGAGAGCGCGAAAGGTCGGCACCATCAGCACCCTGGTCGTGGCCATCGGCCTGGGCATCGCGCTGCGCAACCTCTTCCTGGCGCTCATGGGAGGCAGCGGCCGGTCCTACACCGAATTCGCGGTGCAGAACCCCATCAGATTCGGCGGGGTGGACATCACCCCGAAGGCGCTCTGGTCCATCGTCATCTGCCTCGCCGCGCTCGGCCTCCTCGCGCTGTTCCTCAAACGCACCCGCTCTGGCCAGGCGATCCGGGCCGTCGCCGACGACCCCACCCTCGCCTCCGCGACGGGCATCGCGACCGGCAGGCAGCTGACCCTCGTCTGGGCGATCGGCTCGGCCCTCGCCGCACTCGGGGGTGTCCTGCTCGGCCTCGTCGAACAGGTGCGATGGGACATGGGCAATCAGCTGCTGCTGCTCGTCATCGCAGGTGTCACCCTCGGCGGGCTCGGCACCGTGCTCGGCGCGGTGATCGGCAGCGCACTCATCGGTATCGCGACGCAGGCCAGCACCCTCTGGATCCCAGCCGAACTGAAGTACGTCACCGCTCTCGCGCTGCTCGTGCTGATCCTGCTCATCCGTCCCCAGGGACTCTTCGGGCGGAAGGAGCGCGTCGGATGACCCTCTCATCCAGCCCGGTCATCGCGCCCATCGGAACGGAGGGCCCGTCATGGACGGCGTGAGCATCCTCATCGACGGCCTGCGGGCCGTCCTCGCCCCCACGTGCGCCGCATACGCGATCGCCGCGCTCGGGCTGAACCCGCAGTTCGGTTTCGCGGGTCTCATCAATCTCGGCTTCGCCGGCAGCATGGCAGCCGGGGCCTACGGGCTCGCGGTGACCGTGAGCCTCGGCGGCGGATTCTGGCTCGGGATCCTGATGGCGCTCTTCGCGGCAGGCGCGTTCTCACTGCTGGTGGCGCTGCCGACCGTTCGCCTGCGGGCCGACTATCTGGCGATGACCACCATCGCAGCGGCCGAGATCCTGCGTCTCGTACTCCGTTCCAGCTGGGCGCAGCCGCTCACCGGCGGCGTCTACGGCATCCAGCGCTTCGCGGATGAGTTCTACGCGCTCAGCCCCTTCCCCGCCAATCAGTATGCGCTCGGTCCCGTCATCGTCAGCGGTCGCACTCTCTGGCTGCTCGCCTTCGCGTGGGCGCTCGTCGCACTGATCGCGCTGGGGCTGTGGCTCCTGCTGCGCGGGCCCTGGGGGCGTCAGCTCGCAGGTGTGCGCGAGGACGAGTCCCTCGTGACGAGCTTCGGCAAGAACACGTTCCTGGTCAAGGTGCAGGTGATGCTGATCGGCGGGCTGCTGGGCGCCGTCGCAGGGGTCATCCTCGCCGTCGACCAGCAGAACGTCAACCCGGACAACTTCGCCGCGACCACCACCTTCCTGCTGTTCGCCATCGTGATCCTCGGCGGCAGGGCGAGGGTGTTCACCCCGATCCTGGGGGCCGCGGTGTTCTGGCTGATCATCTCGATGACCGACGGAGTGCTGCGTGGGATCGCGAATCTCTCGAGCGCGAGCGGGGGCTGGTTCGGACAGGAGCAGGCCGGTGCCATGCGCTACGTGCTCGTCGGAATCGTGCTCATCCTCGCGATCGTCTTCCGCCCGAACGGGCTGTTCGTCAGGAGCGGTGCTCCCCGGATGAAAGCGAGGGTGGCAGCGTGACGACGACGTTTCCCGACCCGATACTGACCGCGACCGCCGTGAGCCGCTCCTTCGGCGGCGTCACAGCCGTGGATGTCGCGGAGTTCGCGGTGCCGGCCGGCCGGCTCACGGGCCTCATCGGCCCGAACGGCGCCGGCAAGTCCACGCTCTTCAACATCCTCACCGGCTTCGAGCGAGCCGACTCCGGCTCCTGGAGCTTCATGGGAACGGACATTACCGGCGCGCCCGGCTACCGGATCGCCCGGTCAGGGCTGGTTCGCAGCTTCCAGCTCACGCGCCTCGTACCCGGCATGAGCGTGCTCGAGAACCTCCTGCTCGCCGCACCCGAGCAGCGCGGCGAGCGCCTCGCGCTCGCCGCGCTGTCGCCCGCGTGGCGCCCCCAGGAGCATGCCAACATCGCGCGCGCCGAGGCGCTGCTCGCTCGAGTCAGGCTGTTCGAGAAGCGCCACGAGGATGCGGCGGGCCTCTCCGGAGGTCAGCGCCGCCTCCTCGAGATCGCCCGGTCCCTGATGCTGGAGCCGAAGCTGCTGATGCTGGACGAGCCTCTGGCCGGCGTCAACCCGGCGCTGCGGGAGACCGTCATGCAGCACCTCGTGGAGCTGCGGGACGAGGGTCTCAGCATCCTGTTCATCGAGCATGACATGGATGCGATCATGAATCTCAGCGACTACGTGGTCTGCATGGGCGGCGGCGCGGTCATCGCCGACGGCACCCCGGCCGAGGTCGCCTCATCCGCCGCCGTCGTGGAGGCCTACCTGGGCAGGGGCGGCGCGGGGACGCCGCTCACCGTGCCGGGCGCTTCGATCTCGACCAGCACGGAACCGCCGAAGCTGGTCGTCGACGGCATCGTCGCCGGCTATCAGCCGGGGAACCCCATCATCAACGGCGTCTCGGCCGAGGTGCGTCCCGGCGAGATCGTCGCGATCATCGGGGCGAACGGGGCCGGCAAGTCGACGCTGCTGAAGGCCGTCGCAGGAGAGGTGCGGGTGAGCGAGGGCGAGATCGCTCTCGACGGCGAACCGATCGAGCGGCTCGCCATGCACCAGCGGGTCGATCGGGGGATCGGCTACGTCCCGCAGTCGAGCAACGTGTTCCCCAGCCTCACCGTGCTGGAGAACCTGCGCATGGGGGGCTACGCCCGGCCGAAGGAGACCGACGCCCGGATCGCGGAGGTGCTCGAGAGCTTCGAGGTGCTGGAACCCCTGCTCGGCCGTCTCGCCGGGTCGCTCTCGGGCGGTCAACGCCAGTCGGTCGCGATGGCTCGCGCGCTCATCGGCGGACCGAGGATCCTTCTGCTCGACGAGCCGTCGGCGGGTCTCTCCCCCTCTGCGCAGGAGCTCGCGTTCGAGCAGGTGCAGCGGATCGCCGAGTCCGGTGTCGGCGTCCTCATCGTCGAGCAGAACGCCCGCGAGTGCCTCGCCATCAGCGATCGCGCCTACGTGCTCGAGCAGGGACGCGTCGCACTCACCGGCACCGGCCCCGCACTGCTGCACGACGAGCGCGTCATCGAGCTCTACCTCGGGTCGTTGCGCGCCGGCAGCGGGACGGCACCGAACACGACCACCGATTCAGAAGGAGACTAGATGAACCACGCAGCAGGCAGCCCCCGATCCTTCGACCTCGTCGCCGTGCCCTACGACGGAGCGGCGACCCTCGGCTGGCCGGGGTCCCGCTACGCCCCGGGCAAGATCCGGGAGGCGCTCGGCTGGATGACGATGCGGGCCGAGAGCGGCCAGGTCTACTCGGTGGAGACGGAGGAACTCCGCCCTGCACCCGATCTCCGGATCGATCTCCCCGACGTGGATGTGGTGCCGCACGACCTGATGGCCACCCTCGACGCCGCGTCGACGGCGGTGTCCGACACGGTCAGGCACGGCCGAGTCCCGATCCTGCTCGGGGGAGACGACTGTCTGCTGTACGCCGGGGTCAAGGGACTGCACGATGCCGTCGCGGGATCGGTCGCCGTCGTGCACTTCGACGCCCACCTCGACCTCATGGATCACAATCGCAGGCAGGGCAGCTACAGCCAGTCGAGCGGCATGCGCCGCTCGCTGGAGCTCGACCGCGTCGACCACCGCCACACCATCCAGCTGGGCCTCAGGCACTTCAACTTCCCCTCCTCGCTCGAGTTCATCAGGCAGGCGGGGCCGGCCCAGATACCCGCCCTGGAGTTCTCGCGGATCGGGATCGAGGCGGCGGTGGAACGCATCCTCGATCGAGTGCGCCCGGCCGACCATCTGTTCTTCAGCTTCGACATCGACACGATCGACCCCGCCTACGCCCCGGGTGCGGGCGCGCACGAACCGGGTGGGCTCACCTCGCGCGAAGGCATCGAGCTCGTGAAGGCGCTCGCACCCTACGCCGACGGCTTCGCGGTGACCGAGGTCAATCCGATGACCGACCACAACGACCAGACCTCCAACCTCGCGGCCTACCTCTGCTACTACTTCGCGATGTTCGGCGGGGAGCGTCGGCGGGCATGAACGGCGTGTTCCGGCGACGGGAGGGCGCCCGCACCTACGGCTACGAGGTCGGGGTCGTCAGTCTCGACTTCGCCTCGCCGTTCATACCGGGGGACGTCGGGCATGCGGCGACCTTCGACGCACCGACCCTGTACCGGCACGTGCCCGGGCTCAGCGTGCCCGCGATCCTCGCCGATGCCGACCGCGGATTCGAAGGGGCCGTCGTCGCCGCGGCGGCGGCCCTCCGGGATGAGGGCACGGGGATCGTGACCAGCAACTGCGGCTTCATGATCCGCTACCAGTCGGCGGTCGCGGGGGCGCTTCCGGGAACGCAGGTGCTCCTGTCGAGTCTGCTGCAGCTGCCCATGATCGCGGCGATGCTGGGCGACACCGCGCCGATCGGCATCGTGACCGCGGATTCACGCGCCCTGACCGAGCCGTTCCTGCGCCGGGAGTTCCCGGGCGTACGGAGTCCCCTGCTGATCGCGGGCCTCGAGGAAGCGCCGAGCTTCCACTACACGATGTTCGGCCCGGGTGACGTACTCGATCGCCCCGCCATCGCCGAGGAGGTAGTGTCGGCCGCCGAGGCGCTGCGGCGGAGCGGAGCCGGCGCGATCCTGTTCGAGTGCGCCGCTCTGCCGGCCTACGCCGCCGAGACGCAGCAGCGCACCGGACTCCCCGTCTACGACTTCACGACGATGGTGGCCCTCGCGATGAGCGCCGGGCATCGCCGCCCGTTCTGAGGGGCGCTCCGCGTCCCACCGGGCATCGGCGACCGACAGGAAGACAAGAACGAGAAGCAAGGAGCAGTGCGATGACGTGGAAGGTGCTCGCGGGCTGGCACGCGGACGAGCGGGAGCTGACGAGGGTGCGCGAGGGACTCGGTCCCGGCGCGGAGGTGCGCGGCCTGTCCTTCTCCCCCGAACTCGATGTGCCCTACGGCGCGGAGCGGAGCGAATACCTGGCGAAGGCCGCCGACGCCGACGCGATCCTCACGTGGACGCTTCCCGACGAGGTGGTCGAGGCCGCCGCGCACCTGCGCTTCGTGGCGTGGATGCACTCCGGATGCGACCGTCTGCCTCTGAAGTCGATGGCGGAGCGCGGAATCCGCCTGGCAAATGTCCCGAACGCGCACCAGCCCGCCATCGCCGAGCACGCGTGGGCGCTCGTGCTCGCCTGCGTGAAGCAGACGGTGCGGAAGCACGCCGATCACGTCGCCGGCCGGTTCGTGCCCTACTGGAGGGACGGCGGTGTCGGAGGCGTGCTTCACGGCCGCACCATCACGGTCGTCGGTGCCGGGCAGATCGGGGCGCGTATCGCGGCGGTCGCCCGGGCGTTCGAGATGGAGGTGCGCGTCGTCCGCCGGAACCCTGCGACGACGACGCCGACCGCCGACCAGGTGTACGGCCAGGACGCTCTGCACGAGGCCCTGCGCGGAGCTGCCGTCGTGGTGCTGGCGGCGCCCTCGACCGACCTCACCCGGGGAATGATGGATCGCGCGGCGTTCGCGGCCATGGATCCGGGAGCCTGCCTCGTCAACATCGCGCGCGGCGACCTGGTCGTCGAGCGCGCGGTGTACGACGCTCTGACCTCCGGCGACCTCGGCGCGTTCGCCTCCGATGTCTGGTGGGACTACGAGGATGCGATGCCCCCCGGCCGGCATTTCAGCACCCCCTCTCGCCTCGGCGTGCACCGGCTGCCCGATGTGGTCGTGTCGGGCGACCAGGCCTCGAACGCCTATTTCGTCAGGGACGTCATGCTCGAGAGCGGTATCTCAGACCTGCGCGCCATGCTCGACGGCGGCCGTACCGACCATGAGGTCGACCTTCTGGCCGGATACTGACCGCCGCGCCGACCCGGCTCAGGCGAAGGCCGAGAGTCCCGTGATCTCGCGGCCGATGATGAGCGCCTGCACCGTCTCCGTGCCCTCGTAGGTGTGCAGCGCCTCGATGTCGGCGAAGTGCCGGGCGACGCGGTTCTCGAGCAGGATCCCGTTGCCTCCGAGGAGGTCGCGCGCGTTCGCGGCCATCGACCGTGCCGTGCGCGTCGCCGTGTACTTGCCGAGGGACGCGCCGGGGCCCGTCAGCTCCCCCGCCTCCTCGGCCCGGGTGAGCTGCATGAGCAGGGTCTGCAGCGAGGTCAGGCCGCTCAGCATCTCGGAGAGGCGCGCCTGCACGATCTGCGACGCCGCGAGCGGACGACCGAACTGCACGCGCTGCTTCGCGTAGTGCACCGCCGTCTCGTAGACCGCGAGGGCGTGTCCGAGGGCTGACCAGGCCACCCCGAGCCGCGTCGCCTGCAGCACCCTGGCGGTGTCCTTGAAGCTGTTGGCCCCGGGCATCCGCGCATCGGCGGGGAGTCGCACGCCGTCGAACTCGATGCTGGCCTGCCAGATGGCGCGCAGCGACACCTTGCCCTCGATCGTGGTGGCGAGGTAGCCCGGGGCGTCCTGCGGCACGAGGAATCCCTGCACCTGGCCGTCGTCGCCGCGCGCCCAGACGACGGCGATCTGCCCGACGCTGCCCGAACCGATCCACTTCTTGTGGCCGGTGAGCACGTAGCCGTCGCCGTCCGACTCGGCGCGGGTCTCGAGGCTCACCGAGTCGGAGCCGTGGGTGGGCTCGGTGAGCGCGAACGCACCGAGCTCGGTTCCGCGCGCCAGCGGCTCCAGCCAGCGCTCGCGCTGCTCGTCTGAGCCGCAGAGTGCGATCGAGCGCAGTGCGAGGCCGCCCTGCACGCCGGCGATCGTCGCGACGGAGCCGTCCCCGCGCGCCAGCTCCATCATGGTGAGGCTGGCTGCGAGCAGGCTCTGCCGCGGGAACCCGGGCACGTCGATGCCGTCGCGCAGCAGATCGAGCTCGCCGAGGCGACGGGCCAGATCGAGCGGGTAGTCGGCGCGGTCCCAGATGCCGGCGATGACGGGCCGCACCTCGTTCTGCACGAAGTCGCGGGCGCGATCTCGGTACGCGAGATCCTCCGCCGAGATCCCGCGGAACACCCCCGCGACGTCGGGGTCGAGCGGTTGCCACAGCTCGTACTCCGGCTCCTCGGTTCCCTGGCTGACGGCGGCGGGCCTGATGTGCGACATCGGAGATCCTCTCTGCGCCGTTCACGCACCGGCGCCTGTGGTTCGAGCATGCCTGAGACCCGGTCTCACGTCAAGTCCGACAATCCGGGAGCATCCGCACAGTTCGGCTTTCTAGAGCCGTTCTCGACCATGAAACCTAGTGTCAGAGCGTTCTCCTGTGCTAACTTCTGCGTATGGCCACCAAATCTCCCCGCGCCGCGGCGGCACCGGACAGCTCGACGGCCGCCATCCGCCGCCTCGCCGAGCGCGGCTACGACGCGACGACCGCGGAGGATCTCGCCGACGCCGTGGGCATGAGCCGCAGCACCTTCTTCCGCCGCTTCGGCAGCAAGGACGACGTCGTCTTCGCCGATCACGATCACGCGCTCGCGCAGCTCGAGTCCTTCCTCGCCACGACCGAGCTGCCCGCGGAGGAGGCGCTCGTGGAGGGCACCGCCGACGTGCTGCGGCTGCTGGTGCGCGACCCCGAGGCGGCTCGCCTGCGCTTCGATCTCATGCGGCACACCCCGTCCCTGCGCGACCGCGAGCTCATCATCACCCACCGGTACGAGCGCGTCTTCGCGCGCTACATCCGCGGAGCGCTGCAGCCGGGCAGCCCGGAATGGGCCTCCTCCGCGCTCGCGGCCTCGCTCGTGGCGGTGCACAACGCGGCCCTGCGCGACTGGCTGCGCGGACGGGTCGCCGATGCCCCGCGCACCGTGACGCGTGATCTGCGGCAGCTCGTCTCGCTCTACGAGCGCTGGCTCTCACCCGGTGCGGCGGAGGGACGGCCGCGCGTGCTCGTGGCCGTCTACGACGCCGCGGGATCGCCGGACGCCGTGCTCGGCGCGGTCGCGGCGCAGCTCGGCCGCGAGCAGTAGGCGACGTCCGGACCCTGCGATTCCGGCGCTGCGCGCCTCAGTGGCCGCGGTCGATCCACTCCTGCAGGTGCGGCTTCTCGGCGGCGACGGTGGTGGTGTCGCCGTGGCCGGTGTACACGACCGTCTGCTCGGGCAGCGTCAGCAGGTGCTCGCGGATCGAGTCGATGATCGTCGGGAAGTCGCTGTACGAGCGCCCCGTCGCTCCCGGCCCGCCCTGGAACAGGGTGTCGCCCGTGAACACCGCGCCGAGAGCGGGCGCGACGAAGCAGGTCGAGCCCGGCGAGTGCCCCGGCGTGTGCCGGGCCGTGAGCTGCACGCCCGCAACGGCGTAGACGTCGCCGTCGGCGATCTGGGCGTCGGGCTCCTCGTCGTGGACCGCATCCCAGAGCACGCGGTCGTGGGGGTTGAGGAACAGCGGCGCCCCCAGCAGATCGGCCGTCTCGCGCGCCGCGCGGATGTGGTCGTCGTGCCCGTGGGTGAGCAGGATCGCGTGCGTCTTGCGCGCCCCCACCGCCGCAGCGACCGCCGCAGCGTCGTGGGCGGGATCGATCACGATCACCTCGGCGTCATCCCCCACGATCCAGACGTTGTTGTCGACCTCCCACGTGCCGCCGTCGAGCGAGAAGGTGCCGCTCGTCACGAGCCGCTCGATGCGCGCCCCGGACCCGCCCTCCGCCATTGCCTCGACCCCGCTCACAGCTCCACCACCGATCGCAGCACGGTGCCGCCGGCCATCTTGCCGAACGCGGCCTCGACGTCGCCGAGCCCGATGCGCTCGCTCACGAATCCGTCGAGGTCGAGCCGGCCCAGCTTGTACTGATCGATGAGCATCGTGAAGTCGCGGCTGGGCAGGCAGTCCCCGTACCACGAGGACTTCAGCGAGCCCCCGCGGCCGAACACGTCGAGCAGCGGCAGCTGCAGCTGCATCTCGGGCGTCGGCACGCCCACGAGCACCACGCGGCCGGCGAGATCCCGCGCGTAGAACGCCTGCGCGTACGTCTCCGGGCGCCCGACGGCGTCGATGACCACGTCGGCCCCGAAACCGCCCGTCAGCGCGCGGATCGCCTCGACCGCGTCCTCCGAGCGCGAGTTGACGGTGTGCGTCGCGCCGAAGCGCTTCGCCTGCTCGAGCTTCGCGTCGTCGATGTCGACCGCGACGATGGTGGTCGCGCCCGCGAGCTGCGCACCCGCGATCGCCGCGGTGCCGACGCCGCCGCAGCCGATCACGGCCACCGACTCGCCCCGCTGCACCTCGCCCGTGTTGATCGCGGCGCCGATGCCCGCCATGATCCCGCAGCCCAGCAGGCCGACCGCGGCGGCGTCCGACTCCTCGTCGATCTTCGTGCACTGACCGGCCGCCACGAGCGTCTTCTCCGCGAACGATCCGATCCCCAGCGCCGGCGAGAGCTCCGTGCCGTCCTCGAGCGTCATCTTCTGCGTCGCGTTGTGCGTCGCGAAGCAGTACTGCGGCTGCCCCTTCCGGCACGCCCGGCACTGCCCGCACACGGCGCGCCAGTTGAGGATCACCCGATCCCCCACCGCCACCTCGGTGACGCCCTCGCCCACCACGGCCACGCGCGCCGTCGACTCGTGACCGAGCAGGAACGGGAAGTCGTCGCTGATGCCGCCCTGCTGGTAGTGGTAGTCGGTGTGGCACACCCCGCAGCTCAGCACGTCGACCACCACCTCGCCCGGCCCCGGATCCGGAACGATGATCGTCTCGATCGCCGCCGGGGCGTTCTTCTCGCGCACCACCACGCCCTGCACCCGATAGACCATGTGGGATTCCTTTCGAGAGAGTCTCCGCGTCGAGCCCGAACCTGAGAGGGCCCGCTCTCCTCCAGGGTATCGGTGGATCGCCGCGGCGGAGCCCGGGCGAACCACGGAAATCCCGAGGTTCGACCGCGGTATTTCCGAGGATCGAGCAGAGAGCGGCGGGAGCGGGCCGGAGACGGCGGGAGGGGTCCGGGTGCGGGCGGAGCGGATGCGTGGTGCCGCGCGGAGTGCCCGGCCGCCGCTCCCCCGTAGCATGGAGCGGTGGGCGGCACGCCGCCGATCGTCGAAAGGACCGTCATGACCCCCGAAGAGTTCCGCGCGCACGGGCATCAGCTCATCGACTGGATCGCCGACTACCGCGCGGGCCTCGGCGAGCTGCCGGTGCTGGCGCGGGTGCAGCCGGGCGAGGTGGCCGCGAGACTGCCGGAGTCCGCGCCCGAGACCGGCGACGGCGGGCGATCCCTCATCGAGGATCTCGACGGGATCGTGGTGCCGGGACTGTCGCTCTGGCAGCACCCCGGCTTCTTCAACTTCTTCCCCGCGAACAGCGAGCTCTCGTCGGTGCTGGGCGACATCGCCAGCGCCGGCCTCGGTGTCATCGGGCTCTCGTGGGAGTCGAGCCCGGCGCTCTCCGAGATCGAGCTGCGGGTGACCGACTGGGCGCGGCAGCTCTTCGGGCTCTCGGAGGACTGGCGCGGGGTGATCCAGGACACCGCCTCAACCTCCACGCTGCTCGCGCTGCTCGAGGCGCGCGAGCACGCGTCGCGGTTCTCGATGGCCGGCGGCGGCCTCGCGGCGCTCGACCGCCCCCTCGTCGCCTACATGTCCCGTTACGCGCACTCCTCGGTGCCGAAGGCCGCGCTGCTGGCGGGCTTCGGCACCGACCACATCCGCTGGATCGACACCGACGAGGCCTTCGCGATGCGTCCCGACGCACTCGCCGCGGCGATCGCCGAGGATCGCGCGGCCGGCCGCGTTCCGGCCGTGGTGGTGGCCACGTGCGGCACCACGACCACCACCGCGGTGGATCCGCTGGCCGAGATCGGCGGGATCGCCCGGGCGGAGAGGCTCTGGTTCCACGTCGACGCCGCGATGGCCGGCTCGGCGATGATCCTGCCGGAGTGCCGCCCGCTGTGGGAGGGCGTGGAACTCGCCGACTCGCTCGTGATCAACGCGCACAAGTGGCTCGGCGTCGCGTTCGACTGCTCGCTGTACTACGTGAAGGATCCCGCCCATCTGGAGCGCGTGATGTCGACGAACCCGTCGTACCTGCGCTCGGCCCACGACGACGACGTGACGAACCTGCGCGACTGGGGCATTCCGCTCGGCCGGCGCTTCCGGGCGCTCAAGCTCTGGTTCATGCTCAAGGCCGAGGGCGCCGAGGCGCTGCGGGTCCGCCTGCGCCGCGACCTCGCGAACGCGCGGTGGCTCGCCGAGCAGCTCGAGGCGGCGCCGGGCTGGCACGTGCTCGCGCCGGTGCACCTCCAGACCGTGTGCGTGCGACACGAGCCGGTCGGGCCCGACGGCGTCGCGCTGAGCGGCGAGGCGCTGGATCGGCACACGCGGGAGTGGGCGGAGCGGGTGAACGCGTCGGGACGCGCCTGGGTGTCGCTCTCGACGCTCGAGGATCGCTGGATGGTGCGCGTCTCGATCGGCTCGCTCGAGACCGAGCGTCAACACGTCGAGGCGCTGTGGCGCGAGATGCGGGCCGCGGTCGCGGGATAGCTCCGGGATCGGCGCGCCGTGCGCCGATACCGCCGCGAGCCGGCGCCCCGTGCCGGAACCGGCACCCGGGCGCTCAGTCCGACCAGCGATAGCGGCCCCCGCGCGCCGCGAATTCGGCGGCGACCGCCGCGCGCAGCTCGGCATCGGCGAGGTAGTCGACCGCGGCGGATGCCAGCGCGACCGCGGCGTCGGCCATCGCGTCGAACGCGTCGGGCTGCACCGTCCACTCGGCGAAGGCGGCGTTGTGCGGCTGCACGTCGCCCGGCCCGCCGAGGCCGATCAGCGGGTGCATGGCCGGGATGAACTGGGTGACGTTGCCCATGTCGGTGGATGCCCCGCCCGGTGGGGGAACCGGCGGCGACGGCGGAATCGTGCGTCCCCGTGCGGCGAGCGCGCCGGCCCAGCGCTTCGTGAGCTCGACGTTCGGTTCCAGCGGCAGATACGGCGGCACCGGATCGACCTCGATCTCGGCGCGGGTGCCGGTCGAGAGGGCCGCGCCCTCGAGCGCGGCGACGACACGATCGGTGAGCGCGCGCAGCGCGTCGATCTCGCCGGAGCGCACATAGAAGAGCGCCGAGGCCCGCTCGGGCACGACGTTGGGGGCCGCGCCGCCCTCGGTGATGATGCCGTGCACGCGGTCGATGGGCAGGATGTGCTGCCGCAGCTGGGCCACGGACTGATAGGCGGTGACGACGGCGTCGAGCGCGTTCAGGCCGAGCCACGGCGCCGCCGCGGCGTGGGCGGCCCGGCCGTGGTAGGTCACGGCGACCCGCCTCACCCCGGTGCTGCGCTGCCCGGACACCGGCGAGACGGTCGAACCGCTGCCCGGATGCACCATGCCCGCCGCGTCGACGTCGTCGAAGCCGCCCGCGCGGATGACGTGCTCCTTGCCGCCGCCGTTCTCCTCGGCGGGGGTGCCGATGAGCGACAGCCGTGCTCCGAGCCGATGGGCGATCGGGGCGGCGGCGAGGAACGCGCCGACTCCGATGCCCGCGATGATGTTGTGTCCGCACGCCTGCCCTACTCCGGGCAGCGCGTCGTACTCGGCGATGACCGCGAAGTGCGGGCCGTCCCCGGCGCCCACCGTGGCCCGCAGCGCCGTGTCGAGCCCGTAGGCCCCGATCTCGGGCTCCACGCCGTGGGCCGCCAGCAGCTCGGCCAGCTTCCGCACCGAGAGATGCTCCTCGAAGCCGATCTCGGGCTCCTCGTAGAGCGAGACCGCCAGCGCCTCGAGTTCGGGCCGCAGCGCGTCGACCGCGCGCCCGATCTCGTCGGCGGCCTCCTCCCCCGCGCCCGCGAAGCGAGACGGCGCGTCATCGGGCGGAGCCGGGGTCTCCTCGGCGCGCTGCCGGTAGGCGAGATAGACATCCCGTGGATCGCTCACGCGGGACCCCTCAGAGGCTCACGAGCTCGCCGCCGGGGCGGCGCAGCTCGAGTCGGTAACCGGGCGCGTCTCCCGCGACGACCTCCGCGGTGCCGTCGCCGAGGCCGAGGGCCTCGAGCACCTCGCGCAGCGGAGCGGGATCGGGTTCGACCCGCACGAACGAGACGAGCTCGAGCGTCGGGATGTCGCCGAGACCCGGCTGCTCGGTCGCGCCCCAGTCGATGAGGAAGGGCACGTCGAGCCGGGCGGCGCCCCCGGTGAGCCGCCACTCCAGCAGGTCGCCGGAGGGGGTGCGCCGCGACAGATCCCAGACGTCTCCCGGGTCGTAGCCGCGCTCGCGCGCGCCGGCGACGGTCGCGTCGATGTCGTCGGGGTGCACGGAGTAGGCCCGCACGCTCGGGCCCGCGAGGGCGTCGATCCCGAACGTCGACGGCGGCGCCTCGCCCGCGCGTGCGGGATCCGGCCCGATGAGCTCGATGTACTGCGGGCCCCGCTCGCCGCCGACGGTCAGCGCGACGAGCGCGTTGGCCGTGCCGGTGGGGTGCGCCCCGCCCAGAGCGGCGGTGACCCGGGTGCGCTCGGCGAACCACGCCACGAGCGCGTCGAGGTCGGGACCCGCGATGACGATGTGATCCAGGAGTCGTGGGATGCTCATGCTGAGAGTCCACCACAGACCCCCGACACGGCGCCGCCCGCCCGTCACACGCCGTAAAGCCCCGCGCGGCCACCGCCGGGGATCCCACCTCTTCTCTTCGCGCGTCAGTAGTTGCTGCCAAACCGAGGTTTTGCCGACAACTACTGACGCGCGAAGTTTTCCCCGGGGGATGCGTCTCGCGGGGCGGGGAGGGGCGGCGTCTCGCGGGGCGGGGCGTCGGCGCCCGGGCTCAGATCGCGGTGGTGAGATAGCCGCCGTCGACCGGCAGCACGGCCCCGGTGATGAACGAGGCCGCGTCCGAGGCGAGGAAGGCGATCGCGTGCGCGACCTCCTCCGCCGCTCCGAAGCGCGCCAGCGGGGTGCGCGACAGGATCCGCTCCTTCGCCTCGTCCTCGAGACCCGACGCGAGCGGCGTCTCGATCCATCCGGGCGCCACGGCGTTGACCCGGATCCCGTCGCCCGCCCAGGCCTCGGCCAGCGACTTGGTGAGCTGCACGACGCCGCCCTTCGCCGCCGAGTAGGCGACGCGGTTGCCGCCCCCGAAGTAGGCGAACATCGACGCGATCGTGATGAGCGATCCGCCGGAGGCGCGCAGCAGGGGTCGCGTCAGCTCGGCGACCCGGTAGACGGCCCCGAGCTGCACCGAGAGCACGCGGTTGAAGGGCTCCCACTCGAGCTCGCGGTCGCCCAGACTGAATCCGGCGGCGGGCACGAGCACGTCGAGGCGGTCGAGGCGATCGGTCACCGCCCGCAGCGCGGCGTCGTCGGTGACGTCCACCCCGTGCAGCTCGATCTCCGCGTCGGGTGCGACCTCGGCCTGGTCCGCCCCGAGGCCGATCGCGATCACCCGCGCGCCGAGCCGGGCGAAGACCTCGGCCGTCGCGAGGCCGATGCCCGAGGTGCCTCCGGTGATGAGCACCGTCCTGCCGGAGAAGAGGCCGGGTGCGAGAGCGGGGACGGGCTGCGCGCTGGACGCCTCTGCTGACACGAGCGGATCCTCTCTGACACTGCTGCGATCCGTGGACCGGTTACGCCAATGCTACTCGCGGGAGCCCGGGTCGGGCAGCCGTTCCGCATCGGAGGCCCGCGCCGCCCGGTCCGCGGCCCGCTCGAACCCGCGGAACCTCGGGTGCAGCAGTACGAACAGGGCCACCAGCCCCATCAGCAGCGCCCCGATGATGACCGGGAGGGGCGGCCAGAGCCCGTAGAGAGCGGCGCTCGCGGTCGGCGCGATCACGAAGGTGAGTCCGTTCGTGGCGCCGATCAGACCGGCGAGGCCGCCCTGCTCGTCGCGGTCCACGAGCATGGTCGGCCCGGCCGTGTACCCGGGCATCGCGATCCCGAGACCGAGGCCGATGACGAGCATGGAGGCGATCAGCAGCCAGGGCCCGGCGTCCACGATCAGCAGGATGAAGCCGAGCAGCGCGGTCGCGGACCCCGCCCGCAGGAGGGCGGGCGGGCGCCACCCGGACCGCGGCACGATGACGCTCTGCGCCACCACCATGCCGATACCGGCCGCGAGCAGCGTGCCTCCCGTGACGAGCCCGGTCGTCTCCGGGTAGAGGCCGAGGCGATCCTGCACGATGAATCCCGCGATGACCTGGATGAAGCCGAGCGAGGTGAACATGCCGAACCCCGCGAACAGGAACGGCCAGACGCGGGGGTCGGTCGGCCTGATCCGCACGGGATCGCGGACGAGCTCGTGACGCGGTTCCCGGCGCAGCCGCAGCGCGATGAGCACGAGCGCCGCGGCGAGCAGCAGCGGGACGACGAGGATCGGCACCAGCAGCCCGAAACCGGCGAGCGCGCCGCCGAGCACCGCTCCCCCGATCATCGCCACGCCCTGCACCGCCCCGATCCCGGCCATGCCGCGGGTGCGCGCGGCCTCGTCCCGCGTGACATCGGCGATGTAGGCCTGCGCGGTCGGCGGGATCGCCGCGAGCGCCGATCCGAACCCGATCCCGCGCAGCAGTACGAACAGCGCGAACACGGTGGTGCCGGCGAGGGCCGCCCGCATGCCCGCGGCGGCCACGATCGCGAACCCGGTCATCACCGCGGCCCCCAGGGCGAGGGCGACGACGAGCACGGGTTTGCGCCCCCACGACTGGGAGCGCCGCCCCCAGAACTGGCTGCTGACCACCACCATCACCGCCGCTGTGCTGATCGTCACTCCGATCTGCCACTCGGCGAGTCCGACCTCCCGCGCCAGCGGCGCGATGATCGGGTTGAGCGTCATCTGGCCGAGGTAGGCGAGGAAGACGGTCGCCAGCAGCAGCGGGATCTGCGGCGCGGCCGGGCTCTCGGCAGGGGTTGCACGGGTCATGTGTTCCTTCGCAATCGGGGCTGGTCGGCGGGATCGGCCGGCACGACAGGAGCGGCCGTCTCCGCGGGATCGGGCAGGTGCGCGGAAGAACCCGGCTCCGCAGGACCGGCCGGCGCGACGGAACCGGCCGGCGCGACGGAACCGGCCGGCGCGACGGGTACGAGCTCCAGCTCCCGGTCGGCGGCGAGCGCGAGCAGATCCTCGTCGTGGCTGATGAGCAGCACGACGGCGCCGTCTGCCGCCAGGCCCCGGATCTGATCCGCGATCGAGCGCAGGTGCCGCCGATCCACGCCCGAGCTGGGCTCATCGAATACCACGATGCGCCGCCCGGCGAGGCGCATCGCCGCGACGACGAGGCGCTGCTGCTGCCCGCCGGAGAGGGCGAGCGGGTGCCGCTCGGCGAGGTGGCCGAGGTCGAGCGCGTCCAGCACGGCGGGGGCTGCGGCCGCAGCACCGGCTCCCCTCCCCGAGCCGACCGCCGCGAGATCGATCTCCGCGGCGACGCTGTCGGTGAAGAGCTGACGCTGCACGTCCTGCATCACGATCGCGCCGGCCCGCAGCCGGGCGCGCCGGCTGAGCTCCCGTCCGTCGAGCCGCACCCTGCCGGCCGAGCGCTGCAGCCCGGTGACGATGCGGGCGAGCGTCGATTTTCCGGCGCCGTTGACGCCGCGGATCGCGGTGACCTCGCCGGCGCCGAATGCGACTCGCTCGAGATCGAGCACCGTGCGCCCGCCGATCGTGCAGCGGATGCCGTGGAGCTCCAGTTCCCCGGAAGGCACCCGTTCGACGGCCGCCGAGCGCGCGGCGCTGCCGCCCGCGGCGGCGAGGGCGGGCACCTCCGGCGATCGGATCTCCCCGCGGAGCCCCTCTGCCGCGAGCCTCTCGTCCGGGATGCCGCGGAACTGCTCCGCGGTCCACTCGATGTCGATCGTGCCGCCGCGCATGACGATCACCCGGTCGACGAGTTCCCGCAGGTAGCGCAGCCGGTGCTCGTCCACGACGATCGTCGTCCCGGCTGCTTTGAGCCCGGCGAGGGTGGCGGTGAGGCGGTGCACGGCGTCGGCCGAGAGGTTCGAGCTGGGCTCGTCGAGCAGCAGGATGCGCGGGTCGTGGGCGGTCGCGGCGGCGATGGCGACCTGCTGCTGCTGTCCGCCGGACAGGTGCTGGAGGCGCTCGTGCACCGGAAGCCACCGGGCGAGAGCGGCGACCTCGTCCTCGACGCGCGCGCGGATCCGCTCGCGCGGGAAGCCGAAGTTCTCCATCGCGAACGCCGTCTCCTCCCGCGCGGAATCGGTGAAGAACTGCCGTCGCGGATGCTGGAGCACCGTTCCGGTGAGGAGTCCGAGCGCGTCGAGTTCGACGCCCGCCGTGACGAGGCCGCCCACGGAGACGGCGCCGGTGAGCACACCGTCGTCGTGGAAGTGCGGGATGAGGCCGTTCAGCAGCCGGAGCGCGGTGGACTTGCCCGACCCGGATGCGCCGCACAGCACGACGAACTGGCCGGGCTCGATCCGCAGGTCGAGGTCGTGCAGCGCCGGGGCCTCGGCGTGCGGGTAGGTCCACCCGACTCCCGACAGCTCGATCATGCGATCACCGTCGTCAGGGGGTTCGGCAGGAGGAGGCCGGCCGTCGCGAGGACGATCACGGCGAGCACCAGCACGAGGTCGGGGCGGCCGAAGCGGGGCGGGTCGAGGGAGACGGGCCTGCGGCGCGATCCGAGGCCGCGCAGGATCGCCGAGGCCGACAGGTCCTCGCTGGCGCGCAGGCTCGCGGCGATCATGGGCACGGTGAACCGCTCCATGCCGAGGATCGGGTGCCGTGCCAGGCCGGTCGTGCCCGCGAGGCCGCGCAGGCGCATCGCGTCCAGCACTGCCGCCGACTCGGCCGCGACGACCGGGAAGAAGCGCAGCATCACGGCGAGGGTGACCGAGAGGGCGCGCGGCAGTCGCCAGGCGCGCAGCGCCGCGCTCAGCTGCGTCGGCGAGGTCGTCGCGATGAGGTGGGCGCCGACTCCGAACGCCGCGACGAAGCGGATGAGATAGCCGCAGCCGATCGCGACGACCGTGACCGCCGGGTTCGTCCAGACGAGCGGGAGCACCCAGCCGAGCAGGTACATGACGACCGCGGTCACCGGGAGGAGCACGGCTCTGGACCAGGCCCGCTCGGTCGCCGCGAGCCCCGTCGCCAGCAGGATCCCGGCCGGCACGAGGACCAGCCCGCCCGGGCTCATCACGGTGAGGCTGACGAGCAGCACGAGCAGGATCTTGCTGCGCGGGTCGAGCCCCCGCCGTGCGAGCGCGCCGACGGGCGCCATGCGCTCAGGCAAGGCCGGCGCGCTCGAAGTGCTTGCGCAGCACCGCGGAGCCGAGGATCCCGCCGAGGAACCCGAAGACGATTCCGGCGAGCCACACCCCGATGACGACCGGCACCGCCAGGACGGCGTCCATCTGGGAGGCGTACTCGCTGCCCATCGACTGCGCGGCCTGCTGCGCGATGTAGCCAGCGGGGTCGAGGAAGAACGGGATCCAGGGGCCGATCATCCAGGCCGAGAAGACGGTGTAGGCCCAGATCGCGGCCCACTTGGAGCGGTAGCGGCCGGCGAGCAGCACGACCTCCGCGATGAGGGAGACCCCGACGATCACCAGCGCGCTCTGCCACGGGTGCCCCCACCCCATCGAGGCGAGGCCGAAGACGACGCCGAAGAGCGCGACCATGCCGGCGTGGCGGACGCGGCTGAGGAACAGCATGTAGGGGATGCCTGCGACGAGCGGCGCGAGGGGCAGGGTGATCACCATCACGAGGGGGCTGATGATGCCGAGCATCGCGACGGCGAAGATCACCACGATGTAGATCACGGCGAAGATCGCGACGGTCAGGAAGTCCCGGGCGCGGAACTGCAGCGAGAATCGGGGACGGTCCGCCGCGGACGCGGCGGCCGCGGGTGGTGCGGCGATGGTGTCGTCGGTCATTTCGGGTCCTTTCGGGGCCGGATCGGTTCAGTCGTGGTGGGAGATCTGCCAGCCGGCGGCGCCGACCCGCTCCCGCCAGTAGCGCGCGTAGGGCCCGCCGGTCTCGAGCAGCTCGGCGTGCGTGCCCTGCTCGGCGATGCCGCCCTCGCCGTCGAGCATGATGATCCGGTCGGCCGTCATGATCGTCTGCAGCCGGTGCGCGACCACCACGAGCGTGCGCTCGGCGCGGATCGCGTCGACGGCCTCGCCGATCGCGATCTCGTTGCCGATGTCCAGCGCCGCGGTCGCCTCGTCGAGCAGCACGATCGGCGCGTCCTTCAGCAGTGCGCGGGCGATCGAGACGCGCTGGCGCTCGCCGCCCGACAGGTTGGAGCCGCCCTCGCCCACGCGGGCGTCCCAGCCGCCGGGCAGCCGCCCGGCGATCTCGTCGACCCGGGCGCTGCTCGCGGCCGCGATGACCGCCTCCCGGTCGAGCTCGGGGTTGCCGATCCAGACGTTGTTCAGGATCGTGTCGTCGAAGAGGTAGACGTCCTGGAACACGGGGGCGACCGCGGCCTCGACCGCCGCGGTGCCGAGCTCCGGGAGCGGCACTCCCCCGAT
Source organism: Leucobacter sp. (assembly GCF_053528595.1). Taxonomy (NCBI): domain Bacteria; kingdom Bacillati; phylum Actinomycetota; class Actinomycetes; order Micrococcales; family Microbacteriaceae; genus Leucobacter; species Leucobacter sp. The sequence goes on from NZ_JAIVPF010000088.1 coordinate 28,479, forward strand.
CGAGACCGTGCCGTCCTCGGGGTCGTAGAAGCGCGCCATGAGCTTGGTGATCGTGGTCTTCCCGGATCCGGACGGCCCGACGATCGCCGTCATGCGCCCCGAGGGGGCCTCGAACGACAGGCGGTCGAGCACCGAGGCGCCGCCGTAGCCGAAGGTCACCGCGTCGAACGCGATGCCGTGGTCGGCGGGGACGCCCGGCTCGGCCGGCTCGGGCAGCGCCTCCATCGCCTCGAGCTCGTCGAGCTGGTCGAGCGTGGTCCTGGCGACGGCGATGCCGCCGCCGAGATCCCCCGCGCCGACGATCGGCTCGTTGAAGCGCACGCCGAGGACGAGCAGGGCGATCAGGGTCGCGGGATCGATCGAACCGCCGATGGCGAGGGAGGCCCCGACGACGAGCACCACGGTGAGCGAGAGCTGGACGATCCCGGCGAAGGCGGCGATGCCCATGCCGCCGGTGATCAGCAGGCCCCGGTAGACGCGGTGCTGATTCTGCAGGGCGTCCTCGATGAGCCGGTCGGCGATCGACCCCTCGCCCGCGGTGCGCAGCGCCGGCTGCGCCCGGGCGAACTCGATCACCCGGTTCGAGGCGTCGGCGACGGCCTCGGAGTGCACGGCCTCGCCCTCGCCGATCCTGCGGGCCAGCCAGCGGTAGCCGACGACGATGACCGGCACCATGACGGTCATCGAGAGCGCGAGCCGCCAGTCGAAGAACCACATGCCCGCGAGCACGGTGGCGGGTGTGACGAAGCCGCTGATGATGAGCCGCAGGATCGCGTAGGGCGCCGAGGAGACGAACATGGCGCCCTGAGTCGCGATGCCGGCGATCTTGCCCGATCGCTCGGCGGCGAACCAGGCGACGGGCAGCTCCACGAGGCGGTCGCCGAGCCGGGCCAGCAGCGAGTCGAGCACCGCCGTGCTCGCCCGCATGCCGATCTGGCTCGCGGCCCAGTGCGTCGCCGCGCACAGCGCGCCGACGGCGGCGAGCGCGATGAGCCACGAGCGGACCGCCTCTCCCTCCCCCGCGAACAGCGCGCGCAGCAGCGGCACGAGCAGCAGGAACACGACGCCCTGCAGCACCGCGGTCGCGACGATGCAGGCGAGTTCCGCGAGCAGCAGGCGCCTGGCCTGCGGCGTCGAGTAGTGCAGAATGCGGCGGATCATCGTCGGCCTCCCGTGGACAGCGAGCGGGTGTGGTTCGCCTCGTAGTCGGCCCACATCCGCGCGAAGCGGCCGCCGTTCGCGACGAGTTCGGCGTGGGTGCCGCGCTCGACGACGCGACCAGCGTCGAGCACGAGGATCTGGTCGGCCCCGATGATGGTGTGCAGGCGGTGCGCGACCACGAGCACCGTGCGCTCGGCGGCCAGGGCGCTCAGTGCCCGCTGGATGGCTGCCTCGGAGTCGGGGTCGGCGAAGGCGGTCGCCTCGTCGAGCACGAGGATCGGGGCGTCCGTGAGCAGCGCCCGCGCGATCGTCACGCGCTGCGCCTCGCCGCCGGAGAGGTTGGCGTCCTCGCCGACGACCGAGCCGTAACCCCGTTCGAAGCGCAGGATCCGGTCGTGGATCTGCGCGGCGCGCGCCGCGGCCTCGACCTCCTGGTCGGAGGCCGCCGGTCTCGTCAGCCGGATGTTGTCGCGCAGGCTCGCGCGCAGCAGCTGCACGTCCTGGAACACGAACCCGACCTCGCGATACAGCTCGCGCGAGGCGATGTCCCGCACGTCGGCGCCGCCGATCGAGACCCTTCCGTCCTGGACGTCGTAGAACCGCGGCACGAGCTTCGCGAGGGTGGACTTGCCGGATCCCGATGCCCCGACCAGTGCGGTGACGGTGCCGGGGGCGCAGCTCGCCGCGATCTCGTGCAGCACGCGGTGCTCGCCGTCGTAGCTGAACGACGCTCCTGCGAACGCGACATCGCTGCGCTCCGGGGAGACGGCCGTGCTCGGCTGCGGCACGAGGGGCAGCGCGAAGAACTCGCCGAGCGACTCCCTGGCCTTCACCGCGTTCCGCAGGAACTGTCCGGACGCGCCGAGTTTCATGAGCGGACTCGTGAGCCCCAGACCGAGCAGCAGCCCGGGCAGCACGTCGATCGCCTCGGCCGCTCCGGTGCTCATGAGCCAGGATCCCGCGGCCACCAGCCACACCAGCACCACCACCGGCGAGGTGATGATCTCGACGACGGTGAAGAGCAGCGCGGTCTCGCGGGTCCACTCCCCGACGAACTCCACGTACCGCTTCGTGGCGTCCCGGTAGCGGCGATGGCTGCGTCCCAGCTGCCCGAAGCGCTTCACCACGGTGATCCCCTGCACGAACTCGACGGTGGCGCCGGACAGCGCACCGGTCGACTCGTCGTACTGACGGTACTTCTCGCCGCTGCCCCGCATCAGCAGGGGGTAGAGGATCATCGTCAGCACGAGCGGCACGAGCGCCGCGAGCGCCATCTGCCACTGCACGATGAACAAGTAGATCAGGCTGGTCACCGGCACGGCGATGGCGGTGAGCACGTCCTGGATGGCGTGGGCGACGAGCTGGTGCAGTGCGACGACGTCGTTCTCGACGAGTTTGCGGACGGTGCCCGAGTTGCGCCGGTCGAACCAGCCGAGCGGCAGCCGCTGGAGGTGTCCGATGATCCTCCGCCGCAGCGAGAGCTGCAGCTCCGCGTCGGCGAAGTGCCCCACCGCGCCCGAGGCGAAGGCCGCACCGAAGCTCACGAACAGCGCCACGACGGCGACGATCACGATCGCCCAGACGCGTGCCGCATCGACCCGGCCGCCGTCGAGCGCCGGGAGCAGCGCGCGGGAGAGCTCGACGATCGCGACGAACGGCACGACGCCGCTCACCGCCCCGAGCAGCCCCAGACCGATGATCGCCGCCAGGCTTCCCCGCACCGGGGCGAAGAAGCGCTCACCGGATTCCCCCGCCGCTCTCTCGGCCATCCCGTCTCCCATCACTTAGTGAGAATGATTATCGCATACATATTAGAACACTGTTAACATCGGATGATACACAAGTAAGGTAAGGCATGCCTCACTTCTTCACCCGATCGATGTCCGCGATACTTGATCGAGAAGAGGGGGAACTCCGTGGCGCAGAAACCTACCGCTCCGTTCCATCACGGGATGACTCCCGAGCGGATCATCGACGCGGCGCTCGAACTGACCCGCGACTCCCACCTGTCGGGCTGGTCGATCCGGGACCTCGCGCGGCGCCTCGACGTCACCCCCTCCGTCATCTACCACCACGTCGGCGGCAAGGATCTCCTCGCTCGACGCGTCACGGAGCGGGTGCTCTCCGAACTGCCCCTCCCCTCGGAGCGGCTGGACTGGCAGGCCTGGTTCGGCGAGCTGCTCGAGGCCGTCTACCCGCTGCTGACCGCGTACCCCGGGGTCGCGAAGTGGCTGCTCATGCACGGCGTGCCCTTCCCGTCGCTCGCGCCGACCTTCGATGTCGGCGTGGGCAAGCTCCAGGCGGCCGGCTTCGGCGACGACGCGCTGTTCGCCTACTCCACGCTCATGAACAACGCGACGCTCACGATCTCCATGGGCGATGACCGGCTCCTGCACGAGGACGACGGCCCGCGCGACCACGCCGCCATGATGGCGGAGTATCGCGCGCTGGCCGTCGAGAGCCCCGGGTTCGCCTCCCTCGGCACCGATTTCATCGAGCCGTTCGCGAGCGGCGGGGAGGCGGCTGCGCGCATGCGGGAGCGCTACTTCCGCTACGTCGTCGAGGCGACGATCGCCGGCGTCGAGGCGATCAGCGCCCGCTGACCCCCTTTCTCAACGCGCCCCTCCTCCTCCAGACGATCGGAAGACCCGGTCCCAGTCGTCGCGCATGCTGACGACCGTCCATCCCTCGCGACGGGCCGTCTCGGCCAGGGTCTCGGCCTGGGCGAAGCTCTCGGCGCGCCCCTCGTAGGCGAACTCCCGGTCGGGGTCGTCGTGGTCGAGCACGAGCGCGAGCCCCCCGCCGGCGGCCGTCCAGGCGAGCATGTCGGTGTCTCCCCCGGAGTTGCCCGCGGCGAACCGCGGACGGCGCCCGAGCGCACCCTGCAGGTTCATGACCTTCGTGGGGCCCTCGTTGACGGCGCCCAGGATCGTCGCCGTGCGCCTGAGCTCTCCCGCGGGTGTCAGCTCGTGCTCGACCACGCTGCCGACCACCAGCTCCTGCGGCACGCCGTAGAGCCGCCGCGAGACGGCCCGCACGAACTCCACGCCGCCGCCCGAGACGATCCCGATCGTCCATCCGCGTTCGCGGAACTCCTCGAGCAGCTCCAGCATCGGCTGGTACACCAGCCCGTCGCAGCCCACGCCGAGCTCCGGGTGCACCCAGCGCTCCGCGAACTCGCGCGCCTCCCGGGTGTAGTCCCGCGGATCCTGCCCCGCGAACAGCTCCATGAGCGCCATCACGATCCGCAGCATGCCGATGCGCGCGATCGCCTCGGCGTCGCCGTCCAGCAGCGCACGGTACTCCTCGCGCGCGTGCAGGCCGGGATCGCGGGCGGCGCGCTGCGCCAGCGCGTCGATGAGGAACATCTCCTGCACGTAGTGCGGCCGCTCGCACCACAGGGTCCCGTCGTTGTCGAAGACCGCGAGCCGCTCCTCCTCCGGAATCCCCGGGGAGGCGTCGAGCAGCGCCACGAGCCGGTCGCGCGCGGCACCCGGCCGCCAGGACGGAAGCGTCATCGTGTCCCCTCCCCGTTCGCCGGCCACGCGCAGCGGAAGCCGACGTGGCTCATGCCGGTGTCGATCATCTGCGGTCTGCGCGCCGCGGGCCGATAGCGCCGGCAGTAGCTGTCCGCGCAGAGGTGGGATCCCCCCTTGATCACCTTGCGGGGCACGCGGAACTGCGGCTGCCGCGGGTCGAGGCTGCCCTCGGCGGCGCCGCCGCGCGGATCGACCGGCACGCAGCAGTCGGAGGCGGCCTCCGCGGGGTGCTCCGACCACCAGTCGGCGGTCCACTCCCAGACGTTTCCGGCCGTGTCGAAGAGACCGAAGCCGTTGGCGGGGAAGGATCCGACCGGCGCCGTGCGCGCGTACCCCGACTCGCCGCTGGAGCGCCAGGGGAAGTCGGGGCCGTCCCAGGTGTTCGCCATGATCCGCCCGCCCGGGTGCTTCTCGTCGCCCCACGCGAACTCGGCGCGGTCCAGGCCCCCTCTCGCGGCGAACTCCCACTGCGCCTCGCTCGGCAGCACCGCGTCGGCCCACGCGCAGAACGCCTCGGCGTCCTCGTGGGCGATGTGGACCACCGGGTGGTCGCCGCGGTCGTCGATCCCCGACCCCGGGCCCTCCGGGTGCCGCCACGACGCGCCAGGCGTCCAGGCCCACCACTGGCTGAGATGGCGCAGGTCGACCGGACCTGGCGTCGGGGTGAACACCATGGAGCCCGCCACGAGGTTCTCCGCCGGGGCGCCGGGGAACTCACTCGGATCCAGCGGCCGCTCGGCCACCGTCGTGTAACCGGTCGCGTCGACGAACTCGGCGAAGCGGGCGTTCGTGACCTGGTGGGCGTCGATTCCGAAGGCGCCGACCCGCACGCGATGGGCCGGCGCCTCCTCCGGATAGTGCCGGTCCGACCCCATCCAGAACTCGCCGCCCGCGAGTTCGATCCGCGTCATGCGCTCGAGACCCCCTCCTGCAGCTTCGCCAGCACCTGGTCGATGCTGAACGACGCCGACTTCTGCCTCGGCGGGAAGTCCGCCAGCGTGGAGATCATGCGTGCGACGTACGCCTGGGCGGGCACCAGCAGGAACACCCGGTCCATGAGCCAGTCGTAGTACGTGTTCGACGTGACGTCGGCGCGCTCGAACGGGTCGGTGCGCAGATTGAACAGCTTCGGCACCCGCAGCTCCGTGAACGGCTCCGCCCACAGTCGCAGCGTTCCCGGTGCGCGCTGCTCGAGGAAGACGAGCTTCCAGTTGTCGAAGCGCATCGCCGTCAGGTCTCCGTCGTCGTTCACGTAGAAGAAGTGGCGGCGGGGGCTCTCGGCGACGGCGCCGGTGATGTAGTCGAGCTGGTTGTGGCCGTCCAGGTGCACGCGGTACTCGTCGCCCGCGAGGGTGGTCCCCTCCTTGAGCTTCTCGGCGATCGCCGGCTCGCCCGCGGCGGCCAGCAGGGTCACGAACCAGTCGTTGTGGCTGACGATGCCGTTGAGCACCGTCCCGGGCTCGATGCGGCCCGGCCAGCGCACCATCGCCGGTACCCGGTAGGCCCCCTCCCAGTTCGAGTTCTTCTCGCTGCGGAACGGCGTCATCCCGGCGTCCGGCCAGCTGTTCATGTGCGGGCCGTTGTCGGTCGAGTACATGACGATCGTGTTCTCCGCGATGCCGAGCTCGTCGAGGGCGTCGAGGAGTGTGCCGACCAGCTCGTCGTGGCCGACCATCCCGTCGTGGTACTCGGACTGCCAGCGCCCCGCGCGGCCCCGGTCCTCCTCCTTCACGTGCGTGCGCAGGTGCATCCGGGTGGCGTTGAACCAGAGGAAGAAGGGCTGATCCTCCTCCGCCTTGCGCTCCATGAAGTCGATCGCCGCGTCGCGGAACTCCTCGTCGCAGGTCTCCATGCGCTTCTTCGTCAGCGGCCCGGTGTCCTCGATCCGCTGGGTGCCGTCGCCATTGGCCCAGGAGCGGATGACGCCGCGCGGCCGGAAGCGCTCCGTGAAGCCCGGGAACTCCTCGTCCGTGGGATAGTCCGGGTGCTCGGGCTCCTCCTCGGCGTTGAGGTGGTAGAGGTTGCCGAAGAACTCGTCGAAGCCGTGGGCGGTCGGCAGGAACTCGTCCCGGTCTCCGAGGTGGTTCTTGCCGAACTGGCCCGTCGCGTAACCCTGCTCCTGCAGCGCCGTGGCGATCGTGGGGTCCTCGGCTCGCAGTCCGATGTCGGCGCCCGGCATCCCCACCTTGGTGAGGCCGGTGCGGTAGGGGTTCTGGCCGGTGATGAAGGCCGCGCGGCCCGCCGTGCAGCTCTGCTCGCCGTAGTAGTCGGTGAAGCGCACGCCCTCCTCGGCGATCCGGTCGATGTTCTCGGTGCGATAGCCCATCAACCCGTCGCTGTAGCAGCTGAGGTTGGTCTGTCCGATGTCGTCGCCCCAGATGATCAGGATGTTCGGCTGCTCTGCCATGGTGTCGCCCTTCTTCGAGCCAGATACGGATCCGTGGCCGCGCCGGGAGGGGCGCTGGGCCAGGGCTTCAGTATCGGCCGCGCGGTCGGGGCGCCGCGCCGCGCTTCACCCGCATCGGGTGACGCGAGCGGATCCGGGTCGTGAGGCGGCTCGCGAAGAGGGTCAGTCGAGCTGCTCCGAGAGTTCGAGCCAGCGCTCCTCGAGCGCCGCGACCTCGTCCTCGAGCGCGGTGATCTTCGTCATCTCCGCGTTCAGCAGGGTGTAGTCGCTCTGATCGAGGGTGGCGAGCCCGTCGCGAGCCCTCGCCGCGTCGGACTGCAGGCGCTCCATCTTGCGCTCGACCGCCGCGAGCTCCTTCTCCGCGGTGCGGCGCTCGGCTCCGGTGAGGGCCGGGGCACCGGGCGTCCCGCCATCCGTCGTCCTGCGTGCAGTCGCGGGATCCGCACCGGCGCTGGATCCTGCGACCCGCTCCGCTCGCGCAGGATGACGGGAGGAGCCCGCCCCGCCAGAAGCACGATCCCGGTCCTCCGCCGCCCGCAGCTTCAGATACTCGTCCACTCCGCCCGGCAGGTGCCGCAGGCGTCTGTCGAGGATCGCGTACTGCTGATCCGTGACCCGCTCCAGGAAGTAGCGGTCGTGCGACACCACGATCAACGTGCCCGGCCACGAGTCGAGCAGGTCCTCCATCGCGGCGAGCATGTCGGTGTCGAGGTCGTTGGTGGGCTCACCAAGCACTCCGATAGCAGATACAGGAAGAGCACCTACTGCTATGGAGACCACAGCACTTATCTACACCCGAGCCTCGATGGACCGCCATTATCTGATGCGCGCCACCGATGACCAGGAGACTGACTGCCGCGCCTGGTGTGACCAGCAGGGTTGGACGGTCGGGAAGGTCATCACCGACGCGAACCGCTCTGCCTCGCAGTGGCGCACTCGTGAGCGGGAGGGCTTCGAGGAGGCACTACAGCTCATCGCGTCGAAGAAGTACGACGCGTTCGTGACGTGGGAGCCGTCCCGAGCGGGTCGTGAACTCCTTGCCTATGTCCAGCTCCGTGCGGCGTGCCAGGAGGCTGGCGTGCTGTACCTCACCCGTGGTCGGGTCTATGACTTCGAGCGCAGTGATGATGCGTTCATGATGGGGTTGGAGTTCTTGACCGCGGAGAAGGATGCCGCGGTCATCCGCGAGCGGCAGCTTCGCACGGTCCGTCTGAACGCGAAGAAGGGGAGGCCGCACGGGCGTCTGCCGTATGGGTATCGCCGGGTCTACGACGAGCGCACGGGTGCCTTGCTCCGTCAGGAGATCGACCCGGAGAAGTCCGCGATCATCGTCAACGCGGTGGACGAGATTCTCAGCGGCGTGCCCATGAACGCGATCGTTACTCGATTGAACAAGCAAGGCGTCCCGACGCCGATGAAGCCGACGAGTGATCACTCCCGCGGCTGGATGAACTCCTCTTTGCGGCAACTGCTGAAGAGCCCGACGATCGCAGGACTGCGCAAGTACCGCGGTGAGGTGATCGGCGAAGCCGATTGGCCTGCCATCATCCCGCGCGAGCGGTGGGAGGAGGTCAACCGCGTGCTGTCGGATCGCGCGGTCCGCACGCGCTATGTCGAGGAGGACAATCACAGCCATCCGAAGTGGTTGCTGTCGTTCATCGCGAAGTGCGGCTACTGCTCACGACCGTTGGTGCGCCTCAACGGTGTGATTCCGCGCAAGGATGGAAGCTCCCGGAACAACTACGTCTGCCCGATTGCGGGATGCCGCAAGGTCAGCATCGATGTCGGTCGAACCGATGCCTTCGTTGTCGGCGCGCTCCTGGGATGGCTTTCCGAGCCCGAGAGCATGGCGGTCATTGCCGCGTCGGACGAGGGCTGGAGCGAGCGTGTCGGCGAGGCCGAGGAGCGCCTGGCGGCACTGCGGCAGCGTCTGGACGAGGCTGCCGAACAGTATGCCGAGGGCGCGATCAGCTTGACAATGCTGTCGAGTATCGAGCGGCGCCTGAACCCGCAGATCGAGCAGGCGGCGCAGGCCGCGGTTCCTCCTGTGTCCGACGCGGGGCTGCTCGAGCTGGTCCGAACTCAGGACCTCGACGCGGCTTGGGAGGGTCTGGTGCTGCTGGAGAAGCGGCGACTGGTGAAGATGCTGTTCGACATCCGTATCGTGAAGGCTCGCCAGCTTGGGGGCATCTTTGATCCCGAGCGGATCAAGATCACGCCTCGGTTTGCTGTTCCTGACTCTTACCGGTGGAGCCGAGCAGGATAGTGCGAACCGCGGCGGCCTGCCGCTTGGTCAGCGGCATGAAGGACGCACCGAGTTCCCGACCAGCCTGACGGAGCCGGTCAAGTTCGGTGCGTTCCTTCGTGCTCCGCGCGGTACTCATCGCGCTTCCCCGGTGCGTTCATCAAGGGTTCGGTAGAACTCTTCCTCTTGCGCCTCGCGTTCAGCGACCTGCGCGTAGACGAACTCGACAAACTCAGCGTCGCGGTCCTCAATGAGAACGTCTTCGACCGGCGGCGCGGATGGTTCACCGGGCCAGGTCGTCTGCCTGGTGGGCCGGTCGCGATCGATGCGGGTGCCAGAGGCTGAGACCCAATCGCGTAGGCGCTGCCGGGCGTCGGCGAAGTCACGATGCCAGCCGATCGCCGCAGAAGCGTTCTGCTCGGGGTCGTATGCACCCAGCCAGTGCAAGTGCAGAGCAGACAGCTCCCAGAGGAGTTCAGCGTGGTGGTGCCAGAACGGGGGGACCACCGAGGCCGGCAGTCCGTAGGTGTGCCGCAGCCAGTCCACCCAGCGGTTCAGCGCTAACCATTCCTGTTCCAGGTCATGCGCGGAGAGCAGATTCCAGTTGACCGGATGCGGCGGCTCAGAAGTGGGCTCTTCGCCCACGAAGTCGTCGTCCAGCTCGTCGTCGAGATCGGCCGAGTCGGGCTCGGGTACGTAGTCGCTCATCACCGTGTCGCCTCACATTCCGAGGCTCGGTGCCTGGCTGGCCCGCGTTGGCTGCGCGTTGGTCTCGAAGGTGGGTGCTTCACGTGCGGGTGCCTCAGGTCTGGGAGCCTGCCGGCGGGGTGTTCGGTCGACGTCGTAGCGGGTGCGGGCCAGGTCGTGTCCGAAACGCCTGACGATGAACTCCTCAGCTTCGACGCTCTGGCCGTCCTTGTCATAGGTGTACTCGCGGACACGGCCGGTCGCGATGAACTTGTCGCCCTTGCTGAACCGGGCGACGCCTTCCTCGGCGGCCTTGCGGAAGGCTGTCATGTCGTGGAACGTCGGGTCGAGTTGTGTGAATGATCCATCCGGCTCCTGACGCGAGTGCTCGATACCGATTCGTGCGTAGAACCGTGGAACCCCGTCATCGGAGTACGTCAGCCGCGGCTCAGTCGCAATGAACCCCGAGACGGCCTGCTGGGTGTCGATCGCCATGAGAGTGCTCCTTGTCTGTGCATTACGCCACCGGGCTGGCGGCCCGTGTGACAGACAGGTGCGCTCTCTTGCTCACGTCTCGCCGACTCAAGAATCAGGGCGGCGCAGTATGGTCTCGATCTCGGCCCGGTCGGTCTTAAGCTGGTCGGCGTCGGAACGGGACGGCCAGGCACGAAGGTCGGTGATGATCGGTGGCGCGGCGCGCAGGAGGGTGACACCGGTGCCGAACGGGAGCATCCGGATGCGATCCGGCGGCAGGATCGGCACTCGGCGCACCGAACGCTGATTCGACCGCGTCCCGTGATCGCCAAGCGTCACGCTGTCGGTGTACTCGTCGCGTTCCCCAATCAGGGTGGCGAGGTCTTGGAGGTCGCGGGAGTTGGAGGCGCCACCGAGAATCACCTTGACGATGGAGGCGTCCCAGATCGCCCCGGCGGCATTGTCAGACCACTTCTCCCGCGCCTGAGCGAGCGACTGCAACACGGGCAGCGTCGTGATGCCGGTGCCACCGCCCTCGGCCATCAGCGTCGGGAGGCTCGGCAATGGGGCGAGGTTGCCGATCTCATCGAGTGCCAGCAGCAGTGGTGGGTCGAGACGGGCGCCGGGTGAGCGGGCCGCGATCCGGCGCGCGGTTTCGATGAGGTCTTCCACGAACGCCGCCACCAGAGCGGCGGATGCGCCGGCCCCCGCCCCGGTGGCGAGCAGATAGAGGGTGCCGCGGGCTTGGATGAAGGTCTCGGGGTCGAAGTCCTCACCCGGCCCCGGCGACACCGCGTCCAGCACCCGCGGGTCAGCCAGGGCACCGAGGGCCAGCGCCACGCCCTGCCAGATGGAGTCGCGGGTCTTGGGGTCCGAATCGATCATCGCCCCAAGCGAGTCCGCCCACCCCGTCGCCGCCTGGGTGCTGTTGGTGAGGATGGCGACGGCTTCGGCGGCGGCCGTGGGGTCGAGGGTCCAGCGGAACAACTCTGAGGGTGGCCGTCCGTCGAGGGCGGCGGCGTGCAGCAAGGCTTGGAGGGCGGTGCGGGTCTTGCCTTCCCAGAACCCGCCGGACTCCACTCCGCCCGCAGACAGGCCGGTGGCGGAGGCGAGGCCGGTGGCGCGGATCATCGCCGTGAGTGGGTCGTGGCAGCCGCGAATCGGTGACCAGCGCATCCCGGCAGGGATGCGTTCGGCCAGGGGCTGGGGGTCGAACACCGCCACCGGCCGTCCCTCGCGTTGGCGGGCGCGGAGGGTCGCGGTGAGGTTGTCCGGACGCGTGGAGGTGGTGACGACGGCTCCGGGTGCGTCGAGGATGGCGTTGATGACCACATGCAGGCCTTTGCCGGAGCGGGGTGGACCGATGAGCAGGATCGAGTCCTCCACCGAGGCCCACACCTGCTTCCCTCGTGAACGGCCCAGCAGGTATCCCACATCGGAGGGCGTCGGCTCATCGAGTGACGGGCGCAGTGTCGTGGCTCGGCGTAGCAATGCCTTCGAAGAGGCGGTCTGGGTGACCTCATGTGCCGTGGCCGTGCCGGCCAGGCGTCGCGGGTCGGTCTCGACCCTGCGCGAGTGGCGACGCAGCCTCACCCACACCCACCCGCCAGCCGTCACGAGGCCACCGAGCAAGATCGCGGTGACGATCCAGTAGGCGACCGGGCTCAGCCCTTCGGCATCGAGCGCGGTGGCGGGGTCGGTGGGGTTGAACAGCACCCCGAGCCCGGATGCAGGTCCGGCGGCGGGTTGGGGTGTGCCGGTCAGGAACGCCGCCGCACTGCCGGCGGCGCGTAGGACGAGTGCGACACCGAACGCGCCGATCAGGGCGATGATGGCGGCGTTGGTCAGCTCGTCGCCCAGGCTCCCGGTCTGCCGCCCCGGCGCCGGGCCGGTCATGGCAGCCGCCGCACCTGGACCGTGCCCGAGACCCGGCCCAGCAGCACGACCTCTCCGACGCCATCGTCGAGCAGCCCAGCGAGGCGACTGGCATCGAGCAGGGCGCGGGCGTGACCGGTGCCAGTGGCATCGGTGCGCGCGACAATCAGGGCGACAGCGATGTCCTCGCCGGGCACAAACCCCTCACCGGTGACCTCCACCAGCTCCGGTGCCGGCTTGGTCTTGGTGTGCTTGCCGCGCGGTTGACTCGGCTCGGCCTCTGCGGGTCGTGGCGGTGTGGGTTTGCGGGCGTGGATGAGGTCGGTGAACACGGTCCCGTCGCTCTCGCGGACCTCGATCCGCACCGCGACCGTGCGGTCTGCGGTGATCGCATCGAGGAGGGCGCCAAAGGTACCCCGCGTCCACGCCGGCCCCTCAGCCGGTGGCGGGAAGACGTCGCCGTCGACGGTGACCTCCAGGGCACCGGTCTCGGTGACCGTGATGATCACGTGCGGCAACACCACCGGCGGCCCATCGGGCGGCGTGTTGCGGCGGCTACGGCGAGAAGGAAGATCGGCGTTGGAACCCATACCGGCCAGGTGCACCAGTACGCCCGCAGAGAGGACCGGGAACGGTCTGCGGTCAGGGCGCAACACACTTCACCGGTGCTCGGCCTTCACAGGAGTGTTAGTATATGCGTATGAACGCAGATAAGCAGTTATGCGGGATGGACCCGGCATCGGAATACGTCGACCTGGCTGCGGAGGTGCTGGGCATCCTGTCCGATCCGACTCGGATCAGGATCGTGCTCGCACTGCGGCGCGCCGAAGAACTGCCGGTCAAGGCACTGGCAGAGATCGTCGACAAGAAACCTCCCGGGGTCTCCCAGCATCTCGCCCGACTGCGGATGGCGCGGATGGTCACAACGAGGCAGGAGGGCACGAGCGTGCTCTACAAGCTCACTGACGAACACGCCCTCGCTGTCGTCGTCGAGGCGATCAAGCAGGCAGAGCACGCAATCGCCAACGGGCAGACACCACCGCACCACCACACACCTCAGTAGCGCCTGCCGCCCCCCTTTTGTTCTCGATCTGATCGGCCCGACCTCATGCTCACCGTCCTTCGGAATCCGACCTACGCGAAGCTGTTCACCGCGCAGGCCATCGCACTGCTGGGTACCGGACTGCTCACGGTCGCACTCGGCCTGCTCGCCTTCGACATCGCTGGCGGAAATGCCGGGATCGTCATGGGCGTGGCGATGAGCATCAAGATGGTCGCCTACGTCGCCGTCGCTCCGGTGACCACCGCCCTACTCGCACGTCTGCCCCGCAAGCCGGTACTCATCGTCGCCGATCTGATCCGCGCTGGAGTCGCCGTCTCGCTGCCGTTTGTGACCGAGGAGTGGCAGATCTACCTTCTGATCTTCCTGCTCCAGTCCGCCTCGGCGACCTTCACCCCCACATTCCAAGCCGTCATCCCCTCGGTCTTGCCTGACGAGAACGACTACACCCGGGCATTGTCACTGTCACGGCTGGCCTACGACCTCGAATCGCTGCTGAGCCCGACGCTCGCCGCCGCCTTGCTGACCGTGATCAGCTACCACAACCTCTTTGTCGGCACTGTGATCGGATTCCTCATCTCCGCAGCGCTCGTCATCGCTTCTCGTTTTCCGCGAATCGAGACGCCGCCACCGACACCGTTCCTCAACCGCCTTACCCGCGGCGCACAGGCCTTCTGGGCCGATAGAGAGCTGCGCGGGCTGATGGGCCTGAACCTCGTCGTCGCGACCACCACCGCTATGGTCATCGTCAACTCCACCGTGCTCGTTCTCGGCGAGCTAGGGCGACCTCAATCAGACGCCGCTCTCTTACTCGCTGCCTACGGAGGCGGCTCGATGGTCGTCGCTCTCCTCATGCCGAAACTGTTGGAGACACTGCCAGACAGACCGGTCATGCTCACCGGAGGGATCGCGCTCCCCACCCTGCTCCTCGCCACGGCCGGGAGTATCGCCTGGATGGAGGGCCCATCCCAGTGGATCGCGCTGCTGGCCATCTGGGCGCTGCTGGGATCTGCGACCTCCACGATCCTCACCCCATCGGCCAGGCTTCTGCGTCGAGGCAGCACTGAGCAGACCCGACCCGCCGTCTTCGCCGCCCAGTTCTCCCTCTCCCACGCCTGTTTCCTCATCACCTACCCTCTTGCCGGTGTTCTCGGTGCCACGATCGGTCTCGACGCCATCGCGCTTGTGCTCGTCGCAATCGGTATCCTCGGTGCGCTCTTCACCGCTCTCACCTGGCGTAGAGTTCCGCGCCCGTCGACGCCGTCTAACCACAGCGGCCGTCAGCAGCCTGCGGCCCAATGATGAGGGCGCATGTTCCACGAACACGCACCCTCACAACCCTGAAAAGCGGCCCTCCATCCGCCGGTTCCCACGAATCAGGCTTCAGGATTTCTGAACCTGTGAGGCGGTGTAGCGCTGGTCGGTCCGGAAGAGTTCCAGCTCGGCCGGGTGCAACTGGTGCTGGGTCACGAAGCTCCTGGCCTTGATCCGCCACAACCCCTGACCCACGCCCAGCGACGGGAGGAGTTTCTGCTCGGTGCCGGTCAGCCCGAGCGCGGTGGCGGTGGGGCCGAGCTGGTCGGACTCCTGCCGGTACACGATCCTGGTCTCAGCGTTGGCCAGGAGGGAGTTGGCGAGGGAGCGCATGGCTGAGCCGGCGTCGCCGACGTTGTCGAGGTCGGAGAGCTTGTGGAAGATCAGCATGTTCGCGATCCCGTAATGCCTGGCCAGCCGCCAGTGCGCATCCATCCGCTTCAACAACGCCGGGTGGGACATGAGCCGCCAGGCCTCGTCGTAGATCACCCACCGCTGCCCGCCGTTCGGGTCGAGCAGGGCTGACTCCATCCACGCCGACGAGCACGTCATCAGCACCGAGATGAGCGTGGAGTTCTCGGTCACTCGGGACAGGTCGAGGCTGATCATCGGCAGTGACGGATCGAAGGCGACGGTGGAGGGTCCGTCGAAGAGTCCTTGGAGGTCCCCGGCGACCAGCCTGCGCAGGGCGTGTCCGACGAGCCGGCCGTCCTCTGCCAGCCGGCCGTCGGTGTCCGTCTCTGAGCTGCTCGGGTTGAGGATGTGGTCGACGACGGTGGGCAGGATCGGCACGTCGTTCTCCCGCACCGTGGCAGTCAACGCGAGGTCGATGGCGGTGTGTTCCAACGGCGTCAACCCTCGCGCCAGGACGGTCTCGGCCAGAGCGCCGATCAGATCACGACGCCGCGAAGCCACGGTCGTCTTCCACTGCTCATCGGTGAGCCCGCCGGGGCGGTGGCCTTCGTCGAGGGGGTTGAGGCGAGTGTTCAGTCCGTGGCCCAGGACGATCGCGCGTCCGCCGACCGCGTTCGCGACGGCGGTGTGTTCGCCTTTGGGGTCGCCGGGGACGTAGACGCGGCGCCCGAACGGCAGGGACCGGGTGTAGAGGGACTTGGCGAGGGAGGACTTTCCGGAGCCGACGATCCCGGCGAGCACCACGTTGGGTGCGGTGATGATGCCGCGGGCGTAGAGCACCCAGGGGTCGTAGACGAAGCTGCCGCCGGAGTAGAGGTCTTGGCCGACGAACACCCCGTCGGAGCCGAGTCCGCCTTCGGCGACGAACGGATACGCCCCGGCGAGGGTCGCTGAGGTGTCCTGGTGGCGCGGGAGGCGGAACCGGCCCGGTGTGCGTAGCGCGGCGGGGCCGGGTTCACCGGCGGCGGGCAGGTAGGTGGTGGCGCGGCGTTCGGCGCGCTCAGTCTCGGCCTTCGCGCGGGCGGCGGTCTTCTCGGCGGCGTGCTGTTCGGCTTGGAGCCTCGCCGCGGCCTGTCGGCGCTGCTTGCGCAGCCGGCGGCGCTCCTTGGCGGGGGCGACGAGGACCGAGGTGTGCAGCCGCTCCCGCTCGCCTCCCTCGCCGCTCACAGTGACAGCCCCCGCCCGGACTGGCCGGCGGTGCCAGCAGGGTGGGCGTACCAGTCGCGGTCCGCGCCGAGGGCAGCGCGCCGGGCAGCCGACGCCTCCCGAGCCGGTGCGGGCGCGTGGTGTGGCTGCTCGTTGACGACCGCCGAGGGCGGCTGCTCGGCCTCGTGCAGTGCGGGGTCGGGTGGGGTGTCGAACTCCCGGTACAGGCCCACATGCCCGAGCGCGTGGTTGTAGGTCAGCGCGTACCCGCCGTCCTGGACGGTTCGGTCGGTGCTGCCGGTGGGTGGCTGGTCGTCGTAGACGTACCCGTTCTCCAAGGCCGCCTGGGTGGTCTCCTCGCCATAGTCGTACCCGCTCAAGTGTCCGATGGCGGCGTCGGTGCCGTCGCGGTCGATCAGATCGAGTACCGCATCGGCCTCCTCGCCCTGGAGGAAGGCCACGTTGAGCCACCGCCGCCCCACCTGCGCGGGTCCGGCGACGCGCTCGGTGGAGTCGCGCTCGCTCAGCGCGGCCAGGGCGTCGGTGTTGGTGCGGGCGGCCTCGGCCACCCACGCCGGGAACAGGCCCTCGTGCTCCAGGCTGCTGCCGGGCTGGTCGAGCGCGTACTGGCGAGCCTCGCCCGCGGCGCTCAGGTAGGTCGCGAGGTCGCGGAGGGCGCGGTCGGGGTCGACGAGTGTGCCGGCGCCGGTGAACAGGTCCCGGCCGTCCACCGTCTGGTCGGTGGTGGTGTGGGTGATTCGGTAGGCGTAGCGCTGATGCTCACCCACCGGGGCATCGGGCCACACCGCCAACGCGAGCGAACCGGCCCGCACGGTCCTACTGGCGGGGTCGCCGTCGAGCCGTGCGGCCAGGCGTTCCCGCTGGGCGTCTCGGTCGACGACCGGTTCGGAGTGCCAGGCGATCCGCCCGGAGTGCGAGAACGCGGCGTCGAGCCGGTCGTAGGCCTGATCCAGCAGCGTGCCGGCCTGGTGCAGCTCATCGGCGGCTGCCAGCGCGGACGCCGCACCCGCGGCGGCGCTGCCGTCATCGTCGAACGCGCGATCCCGCGCGTCCAGGTGGGTGGTGGCGAGCTGGTCGAGGACTTGGCGCAGCGACCGAACCCCCGCGACGAGGTCACCGAACACTCGGTAGGTATCGGCCGGGTCATCGAACACGCGGGAGGCGTGGGCCAGGCCGCGCAGTGCCTCGGAGGCTTCGGCCGCATCGGCGAGCGGGTCGTGGAACGTGGGCATCACAGCCTCCAAGACGGTGGGCGAACAGAGAGGGGCGAGCCCGTGGTTCGGGCTCACCCCTCAGGTGCACGCACCACGCCACCGCCATCACTGGGCCGGGGGCCGGCGACTGTGCGCGATCAGACGCGGCGGCACAGTGGCAGCGCGGCGGCGGTGAACGCCGCAGCCTGCTGGCCCACCAGGAGCCGGGTCTCGCAGGAGGCTTGGATGGCAGCCTGTTCGATTGCCGCCACCCCCGCGTCCAACTCTTCCACTGTCGGGGCGGAGACGCTGATGAGGCCGGTGTAGCGCAGGATTCCGTGGCCTGCGGTGAGGTCGGCTTCCTGCTGGAGCACGTCCTGGTATTCGGCGGTCTGGGAGGCGTCTTCGATCTGCCCGATCTTCGCCCGCTGAGC
>NZ_JAIVPF010000089.1:0-5308 GCF_053528595.1 Leucobacter sp.
AAGAAGGTCTGCGCTCGGGTGAAGCCGACGCCCTGCGCGGCCTTCACCACGTCGGGCGAGACCGAGTCGAGGCCGTCGGCGACCACGCGCACGAGGAGCGCCACCGTGTAGATGATGAGCGCGACGACGATGTTCATCGGGTCGAGGATCTTCGTGCCCAGCACCTTGGGCAGCAGGATGAACAGCGCGAGGGAGGGGATCGTGTAGAAGAGGCTCGTGCCGCCGACGATGAACGGGTAGAACCGGCGGTACGTGAAGGCCAGGTATCCGAGCGGGATCGAGAGGAGCAGTCCGATCAGCGTCGGCAGCAGGGTGAGCCAGAGGTGCGCGACGGTGAGCTGGAGGATCTGGTCCGCGTTGGCGGCGATCCAGTCGAATCTCATGCGCGACGCTCCTCTGCGAGTGCGCCGACCGCGCTGCGGATGACGGCGTCCGATCCGAGCGTGCCGACGTACCGTCCGCCGTCGTCGACCACGATGGCGCGCCCGGCGGGGCTCGAGAGCGCGGCGTCGAGCAGCTCGCGGTGGCTGCCGCGAGCGTGCGAGACCGGGGTGGCGGGGGTGAGCCGGTCCGTCGCGACGGACCCGCCCTCGGCACGGGCCCACCCGACGGGCTTCTCGAAGGCGTCGCAGGCCACCACCCAGGCCTCGTCGGGGGCCGCGACGGCCTCTCCGGGCTGCGTGGACGGCGTGCGCTCGGGGACGAGGCCCGAGATCAGCTCGAAGTTCAGCGCGTGGTAGCCGCGCGACTCGCCGAGGAAGTCGGCGACGAACCGGTCGGCGGGGTTCGCGAGGAGCTCGGCGGGCGAACCGATCTGGGCGAGGATGCCGCCCTCCTTGAGCACGACGATCTGATCGCCGAGCTTGAGCGCCTCGTCGATGTCGTGGGTGACCATGACGATGGTCTTGGCCAGGTCGGCCTGGATGCGCAGGAACTCGGCCTGCAGCTGCTTGCGCACGATGGGGTCGACCGCGCTAAACGGTTCGTCCATCAGCATGTAGGGCGGATCCGCGGCGAGGGCCCGGGCGACGCCCACGCGCTGCTGCTGCCCGCCGGACAACTGCCAGGGGTAGCGCGAGCCGTAGCTGCGATCCAGGCCGACGAGCTCGAGCAGGTCGAGTGCGTGGGCCCGGGCGCTGCGCTTGTCGCTCCTGTTGAGATAGGGCACCGCGCAGACGTTGTCGATCACCGTCTGGTGCGGGAAGAGGCCGGCGTTCTGGATGACGTAGCCGATCTTGCGCCGCATGCGGATGGTGTCCGTCTTCGTGTTGTCCTCGCCGCCCAGCAGGATCGATCCGGAGGTCTGCTCGATCAGGCGGTTCACCATGCGCAGCGTGGTCGTCTTGCCGCAGCCCGAGGGGCCGACGAGCACGGTGATCCTGCCCGTCGGCGCGACGAACGAGAGGTCGGCGACGGCCGTGGTGCCGTTGTCGTAGGTCTTGACGACGTTCTTGAACTCGATCATGCGCGTTCGGCCTCCTCGATTCGGTGCGTGCACGATCCGTGCCGCGCTGGGTTCGCGTCTGAATGTGAAGCGGTGCTCGGGGTGTGGGGTGACAACTTCGTCTCCGTATCTCTACGTCGGCGCATCGAGGTGTGCGAGGAAGGGGATCCGTAGCCAGAATACCCAAGTATTTTCAGCTGGTGGAACTTTCCTTGTTCATAGAGTAATAAAGTAGAGAGGAACTTGCAATACTCCCGAACACGATGGCAGGGCGCAGATGACGTACACACTTCCCAGCAGGCTGACCGTTCACGACGTCGCGGCCATCGCCCGCGGCGCCGCCGTGCGGGTCTCCGCGTCGGCGCGCGACGACATCGAGCGCCACTACCACCGGGCGAACGCCATCGCCGAGCGGCAGCCGGTCTACGGACGATCGACCGGCGTCGGGGC
This sequence comes from Leucobacter sp., assembly GCF_053528595.1. Lineage (NCBI taxonomy): Bacteria > Bacillati > Actinomycetota > Actinomycetes > Micrococcales > Microbacteriaceae > Leucobacter > Leucobacter sp. Next base: position 1,895 of record NZ_JAIVPF010000089.1, read on the forward strand.
GAACCGATCGACGGCCGCGGCGACCGATCCCGTGACGCACGGGATGAATCTTCTGCGGAGCCACGCCGTGGACGCCGGGCCGGCGCTCGACGCCGAGACCACGCGCGCGATGCTCGTGGTGCGCCTCAACCAGCTCCTGCACCCCGGCTCGGGCATCGATCCCTCGCTGATCGACGGACTGGAGCGCATGCTCGCGAGCGGGTGCCTGCCCGAGGTGCGACGATACGGCGGGATCGGTACGGCCGACCTGTCGGCGCTCGCCGGGACGGCCCTCGCCCTCGCGGGCGAGCGGCCCACCAGCGGCGAGGGCTTCCAGCCGATCGGGCCGATCCGGGCCGACAGCGCGCTCCCCTTCATGAGCTCGAGCGCGCTGACGCTCGGCGGCGCCGCGCTCGCCGCCGCTCGTCTCGCCGAGCTCGCGGACGCGGCGATCGCGGCCTTCGCGCTCTCCGCCGCCGCCGCGCGCGCGAACGCCTCGGCGTTCTCCGCCGAGGCGGCCCTGGCGGTCGGGAGCCCGACGGCCGCCCGCACGGCCTCGCGTCTCGCCGGGATCGTCGGAGAGCCGACCTGGGAGGCGGCCCGCATCCAGGATCCGTTCGCCTACCGGGGCTTCCTGCCCTCGATGAGCGTGCTCTCCTGCGCGGTGCAGCGCCTCGGCGAATCGATCGAGACGCTGGTCAGCAGCGCGCAGGAGAACCCGCGGTTCTTCGCCGAGCAGGGGATCGCGGTGCACCACGGCGCCTTCCTCGAGAACTGGCTCGCCCACGAGCTCGACGCCACGGCGATCGCGCTCGCGCAGACGGCCCCGCTCGCGCTCGGACGACTGCGCTTCATCGACGACGACGCCTTCTCGGGGCTGCCGCGCTTCCTCGCCCCCGAGCCGGGGGCGGGCTCGGGCACGATGATCGTCGAGTACGTCTCGGCCAGCGCGATGGGGGAGGTGCTCGCCGCCGCCGCGCCGGTGTCGACGCAGAGCGCGGTGCTCTCGTGCGGGGTCGAGGACGACGCGACGTTCGCTCCGACGGCGCTCGGCAAGCTGCAACGCGCGCTCGACGGGTACGAGACCATGGTGGCCTGCGAGATCCTGGTGGCCGTGCGCGCGCTGCGCCTGCAGGGTCCCCCGCGGCTCTCCTCCGGGCTCGCCCGGCTGCTCGAGATCGCCGGCGAGCTGCCGGAGGACCTCGAGGATCGCGACCTGCGCCCGGACGTGGAGATCGCGACGCGCCTGATCGGCGGGTTCGCCGAGGCGGTCGACACCTCGGAGGTGCTCGCGTCCCTCGCGCGTTGAGCGCGTGCCGGGCGGTTAGACTGCGATGAGACCACCGAACGCAGGCGCTCGACAGGGGAGAACGAAGATGGCCGATAAGGCGACGGCGGCTCACGGGCAGGAAGTCGACGCGTCGCTCGGCCCCCAGGCGGTGCACCGGGCCCTCGAGGTGCTCACCCTCGTGGTGGATCGGGGGCCGCTGCCGCTGAGCGATCTCGCGCGCGCCAGCAAGCTGCCCACGAGCACCACCCTGCGCATGCTGCGCGCCCTCGAGAGCTGGGGCTACGTCTCCCGCGCGGCCGACGGCCGGTACTCGCTCGGTCGGCGCTTCATCCAGTCGCGGGTCTCCGCCGAGATGGCGAGGCCCGAGGACCTCATCGACCTCTCCGCCCCCGTGATGCGGCGGCTGACCGAGACGACGTCGGAGTCGAGCTATCTCGCCGTGCCGGGGCCCGCCAACACCTGCACCTTCCTGCGGGAGGTGCAGAGCCCGCTGCCGATCCGGCACGTCGGCTTCGACGGCTGGGAGGGGCGCACGGTGCCGATGGCCGGCTCGGCCGCCGGAGAGGTGCTCGACGGTCGCGTGCCGGAGTCCGGCTACGTGGTGATGGCCGCGGTCGACGACGCGGACTCCACGGTGATCGCGGCGCCCGTGCTCGCCGAGGACGGGCGCCGCGTGGCGGCGCTCAGCATCGCCGGTCCGAGCTTCCGCCTCCCCCCGGCCAAGGTGCAGGAGACGGGTGAGGCGGTGAAGGCCGCGGCGGCGGAGCTCACCCTCGCGCTGGGCTCCGCGCGGTAGTCGCGTGTCCGCCGCGGCGGATCCCGGAACCGGGCCCGCGGTGCGAGCCCGAGCTCTTTCGTGCCGACGCCTCGCTCGGGTTCGAGCAACGGGCTCGGTCCCGAGGGGAGGGGCGGCAGGCGCCGGAACGGGAAACGCCCCGCTCGCAGGCGGGGCGTTTCAGATCTTCGGGGCGAGGCGCCTCAGGAGGCGAGCACCTCGTCGAGCACTGCTCCGGCCTTCTCCTCGTCGGTCTTCTCGGCGAGCGCCAACTCCGACACGAGGATCTGGCGCGCCTTCGCGAGCATGCGCTTCTCGCCTGCGGAGAGCGAGCGCACCTCCTGGTCGCGGCGCCACAGGTCGCGCACGACCTCCGACACCTTGATCACGTCGCCCGAGGCGAGCTTCTCGAGGTTCGCCTTGTAGCGGCGGGACCAGTTGGTCGGCTCCTCGGTGAAGGGGGCGCGCAGCACCTCGAACACGCGCTCGAGGCCTTCCTGGTCGATGACGTCGCGCACGCCGACGAGGTCGCAGTTCTCCGCGGGCACCTCGATGGTGAGATCGCCCTGGTTGACCTGCAGCTTCAGGAAGAGCTTCTCTTCTCCGCCGAGCTTGCGCTTCTTCACCTCGATGATCTTGGCTGCGCCGTGGTGGGGGTAGACGACGGTCTCTCCGACCTCAAATTGCATCGAGTGGCTCCTTTACAGTCCAACCACTAGAATACCACACTTCCGATTCACAGAGTTAGGCTTGCCTAAGCTGCATCGCATGTGACCTGGCGGTTATGATGATTCCAAACTGTGTCCGCCGTGGGCGGGGCATAGTGGACAGGGATCGAACCACGGCTCGGAGGACCACCTTGAAGATTCGGATCGCTTCGTCTGTCGCACTGGCGGCGGCTCTCGCGCTCGGTGCGACCGGCTGCAGCCTGATCGCGCCGCAGGGCACGCTCAAGCCCTACGCTCCGAGCGACGGCATCGACGTCACGGTCGAGAGCGTCGACCTGCGCAACATCCTGCTGGTCGCAGACGAGAGCGGCGAGAACTTCAACGTCGTGTTCGGCGCGGTCAACCGCACCGGCGAGCCGCAGGCCCTGGCGATCAGCTTCGTGGGCGAGGGTGCGCAGCAGGCCCGCGCCGAGTTCACCGTGCCCACCGGCAACACCCTCTTCGGCGATCCCGCCGGCGAGGAGGCGCCGGTGCTCGTGTCGATCCCCGGCCTCCAGCCGGGCGCCACGGTGAGCGCCTACTTCCAGGTCCCCGGAGCATCCGAGATCGAGCGCGAGGTCCCCGTGCTCGACGGCACCCTGGAGGAGTACCGCAAGTACGTGCTCCCCGCGGGCTTCAGCCAGGCCGACGAGTCGCCCGCG
>NZ_JAIVPF010000090.1:0-1827 GCF_053528595.1 Leucobacter sp.
GACCTCGGCGGTGCAGACCTCGGCGGTGCAGACCTCGGCGGTGCATACCTCCGCGGTGCATACCTCCGCGGTGCAGACCTCGGCGGTGCAGACCTCGGCGGTGCAGACCTCCGCGGTGCATACCTCCGCGGTGCAGACCTCCGCGGTGCAGACCTCCGCGGTGCAATCCACGCGCACATCATGCCCATCAACGCGGGCAAGAGCGGCGACGGGGCAATGTTCCCGACGCATGAGGGATGGCGGATCTCGATCGGCTGCTGGAGGGGCAAGACCCTCGAGGAGTTCGACCAGCTCCTCGCCGACGAGGTGCCCTGGCCGGAGGCGCGGGGTGACGAGCGGGATCGTCGACGCCCCTTGCTGCAGGCATACCGGGCGCTCGCAGATCAGTTCATCGCTGCGCTGCCGGCGGATCTGATCGACCAGTACAAGGCCGGCTTCGAGCAGTGGCAGGCCGAGAAGGCAGCGAAGGAGAAGAGCGCATGAGCGCGCAGGTGGCGGAAGCGTATCAGTCCCAGGTGCTCGTGGATCTGGAAGCCTGCGCGGGTGCCCCGGATACCGATCGCCCCGCGTGGCTGGCCGAGCGCCGTGGCGGAATCACCGCTACGGAGGTTCGCGATCTGTACATGCGGAAGATCGGCCGCAAGGCGTACAAGGAGCCGCAGCAGCTGATCGACGAGAAGCTCGAGCGTGCCGAGGATACGTTCTCGGGGAACCGGTACACCGACTGGGGTAAGGAGCGGGAGCCGGTGATCGCTGCCCGGCTTGAGCGCTCGGAGGGGTTCGCTCCGGAGGCTCGGGTGTTCCATCATCCGGAGAACTCGCGCTATCTGGCATCGCCGGATGGGCTCGGAGTGGACTTCGACGAGCTGCTCGAGCTGCTGGAGATCAAGACGGCGGGCTACGACCTGCCGCCCGGCTCGGAGAAGTACGCCGAGAAGGGGTACGAGTTTCAGGCTCAGTGGCAGATGTTCGTGCTCGGCGCCCGCCGCGTGCGGTTCGTTGTCGAGGAGCGGATCACTGAGCCGGATGGGTCGTTCTCGCCGGGGCCGGAGCATCGGTACTGGATCGATCGGGACGACGAGCTGATCGCGCGTCTCGTCGAGGTCGCCGACGAGTTTCTCGCCGAGGTGGATCGTCAGCGCGAGGAGGGCGCTCCGAAGGTCGACCCTGCGCTCGATGAGCTCGCTGCTGACGTGCTGGCTGGGCGGGCTGCCGAGAGCGCTGGGAAGTCTCGGAAGGAGGCCGCGTGGTCGGCGCTTACCGCGGTGCTCGCGGAGGGTGGGCGCTATGTGTCGCAGGCGTCTGATCGGGCGAAGGTCACCTATACGCCGGGCGCGGTGTTCGTGGATGAGGTGGTCGACCTGGAGGCGGCTGCGGCTGCGTATCCGAAGGAGACGGAGCAGCTGAAACGGGCGAAGGCCCGGGTGGAGAAGCTGCAGGCGGCGTGGGATGCGCTGGCTGTGTCGCACACGAAGAAGGTTCGTGCGGTCGGGAAGCCGAAGTTGACGGTGACCGCGGTGAAGGAGAAGAAGGCATGAGCGCTGAGGTGATGGAGCGCGCGGGCGCGCTGCCGGCGACGTCGGATTCGAGCCAGTGGACGGATCGTGAGCGCGCGCTCGCGATGACGCTCGGGCTCGCCGTCGAACGCAACAACAAGGTCGAGGTCGCGGATCGGGGAACGATCGAGGTGTTCCTCGCGCAGTGCGCGCGGACGCAGCTCGATCCGGTTGCGCGGCAGATCTACTGCATCAAGCGCGGGAACAAGTGGGGCGTGCAGGTGTCGATCGACGGTGCTCGTCTCGTGGCGGAGCGCTCGGGTGACTACGA
>NZ_JAIVPF010000091.1:0-10817 GCF_053528595.1 Leucobacter sp.
GCTCTACGACGCCTGATCCGGCTCGCCGCGCGCCGGGCCCCAGGGGTCCGCGGCGGCGCGCCGGCCGGGCCCCGCATCGAGGGGCCCGGGGGCGAGGCGAGGTCAGCCCACGTGCACCGGAGTCTTCGGGGATCCCGCATGGAAGGCCAGCGCTTCGAGGGCGATCCGACCGGCGATGAGCTGAGTCCGCGTCGAGTGATCGAGCGACGGCGCCGGCTCGGCGATGTCGAGCCCGATCAGGCCCGCGGGAGCGATCCCGCGCACGATCTCGAGCGCCTCGCGCATCGTCATCCCGCCGGGCGTCGGAGCGCAGGTGCCCGGCGCGTAGGCGGCATCGAGCGCGTCGACGTCGAACGTCAGGTAGAAGCCCTCCTCGCCGACGCGCTCGAGGATCTGCTCGACGGCCCACAGTGCGCCGCGCTCCCAGATCTCCTCGAGCCAGATCACGCGGATGCCGTGATCGCGGCAGTACTTCAACTCGGTCTTCGGATTCATCCACCCGCTGATCCCCACGAGCACGATCTTGGAGGGATCGTAGCCGTTGTCGACGGCGCGGGTGATCGTGCAGCAGTGATTCAGCTCCTCGCCGCCCACGTGGGGCGCCGCGTCCAGGTGGGTGTCGAACTGCACCCAGCCGGGGCTCGTGCCCGGCTTCTTCGCGGCCTTGCCCACGGGGATGCTCACGGAGTGATCTCCGCCGAAGACCACGGGAATGGCCCCCGCCGCGACGATCTCGGCGATATCGGCCTCGACCCGCTCGAACGTCTTCGGCGTGTTGCCGAGCGCCACATGGCAATCGCCGCCGTCGACCAGCGGCAGATGCGCGAAGAGGTCGAAGTCGAAGGTCGCCTGGAAGTTCGTGAACTGCACCGATGTCTCGCGAATCGCACGCGGACCGTAGTTCGCCCCGCTCCGGCTGATGGTGGTGGCGTCGAACGGGAAGCCGTACACCACGGCCTTCGCACCCGCGGCCCGGATCGCCTCGCGGGAGAGCTCCACCTTGGGCACGCCCATGAACGTGCCGCCGAGCCCTCCGTGCAGGAGGCCGCTCCACATGGTCTCGTCGAACGAGCCGGTCACCGCTTCAGTCATGATTCCCTCATTTCATTGCACGCGGACAAGCCGCGATCCGATTGTCATAACGTTTTTGCTTGCGTTGAAATCACTCCCGCAACATTGCCGAAACGCTTCGGCAAGCGTACCAGTTCCCACTTCGCGCTGTCCACAGGCCCACGGGCCTCCGCCGCACCGCCGGCGGGGGCTGGCCAACCGCGGCGCGCCGGTCCAGACTGGAGGCATGGACGTCAGGATCAAGCGCGTGTACGAGCCGGCCGAGCCGGGCGACGGCTTCCGGGTGCTGGTGGATCGGCTCTGGCCCCGGGGCGTGTCGAAGGAGCGGGCCGAACTCGATCTGTGGGACAAGGACGTGGCTCCGAGCCCCGAACTGCGCAAGGCCTGGCACGCGGAACCGGACGGGCACGATCCCGAGCACTTCGCCGCCTTCGCGGCCGACTACCGCCGGGAGCTGGCGCAGGGCGACACCGCCGAGGCGCTCGGGCGGCTCGCCGGACTGGCACGGGAGCACTCGCCGCTCACCCTGCTCTACGGTGCGCGCGATCACGAGGCGAACCACGCCGTCGTGCTGCGCGAAGCCCTCCTGGAGCGGCTCGGGAAGGCCTGACCCGCGTCGCTCGTGCGCCCGCCGAGCGGACGGGCGGGATTCCCTTCGGCGGGCCCGGGGAACGGCGGCGATCGCCGGTCGAGCGGAGCGCAGCGAAGTCGGAGCCGCGCGGGGCGCGCCCGATCCGGAGCCTCCTCACCCCCCGACGAGGATCGCGCGCAGGCGCTCGATCCCGGCCCGGAACTCCGCCTCGTCCGGGCCGCCCATCCCGAGCACCAGGCCGGCGGTGCGGTCGGAGCGGTGGTGCTGCCAGTAGGCGCCGAGCGCCGCGACGCCGAGTCCGTTCGGGAGGCCCGGCGCGGGCTCGGCCGCCCGCGCGACCGCGTGCGCCTCGCGCTCCTGGGCGGACTCCGCGGAGCCGGCCAGCTCGACGACGGCGTGCAGCCCGCCGCTCATCGGCCGCACCCGCACGTCGGCGATGCCGGCGAGGCGCTCGGAGATCAGGTCCCTGCGGCCCGCGTGACGACGGCGCACGCGCGCGATGTTGCGGCGCAGCTCGCCGCTCGCGAGATAGTCCGCGAGTGCGAGCTGCACCACCGCCGACACCGGCGACCCGAGGTCGCTCCGCACGGGTTCGAGCAGCGAGCGCAGCTGTTCGGGGGCGAGCAGGAAGCCTGCGGCGAGCGCCGGGGTCGCCGTGCTCGAGAAGGTGCCGAGGGTCACCACCGAACCGGAGACCGGATCGTCGAGCGCCGCAAGGGTCGGCAGCGGACTGCCGACGTGCCGCAGTTCCGAGTCGTAGTCGTCCTCGACGACCACGACGCCCGTGCGCCCCGCCCAGTCCAGCAGCTCACGGCGGCGCGGCAGCGGCAGCGACCCGCCCACCGGGTACTGATGGCTCGGGGTGACGATGACGAGGTCGAGCAGCCCCGACGGCAGGCGGTCGGTGCGGAGCCCGTCGGCGTCGACCGGCAGCGACACGATCCGCGCCCCGTGACGCGCGGCGACGCCCCGCAGGGACGGGTACCCCGGATCCTCCACGCCCACGACCAGCCCGTTGCCCCGTGTGGTGCCGAGCGCGGTGAGCAGCAGCCCGAGCCCCTCGCGCGTGCCCGCGGTCACGAGCACGTCGCGGGCCGGCCTGGCGGTGCCCCGCACGAGCCGCAGGTGCTCGGCGAGCTCGGCGCGGAGGCGCGGATCGCCGAGCGCGGGCGGGCGCCGGTCGGCCCGAGCGGAGGCCCGCCGCCACGCCGCCCGCCACGCCGGACGCTCGGTGACGTCCGTGAGCGGTGCACCCGGCGCGAGCGGGGGCCGGGCCGCGGCATCCGCTCGCCCGCTCCCGCCGGGATCACCGGCACCGGCGGCATCACCGGCATCGGCGGCATCACCGGCATCGGCGGCATCGGCGGCATCACCGGCATCGGCGGAATCGGCGCGCCCATCGGCGCCTGCGGCCTCGCGGATGCCTGACCGCCGGTGCGCGAGCGGGCCGCCCCGGCGCGCCCCGCTCCCGTCGTGCGCTCCGGCGGAGTGCGCCGGGGCGAGGTCCGGGTTGACCACCGTGCCGCGCCCGCGCTCCGCGCGCAGGTAGCCCTCCGCGATCAGCTGCTCGTAGGCGGAGACGACCACGCCGCGGGCCACACCCAGGCGGCTCGCCAGCCTCCGGGTCGCGGGCACCTCCTCCCCCGGGCGCACCCCCGCCGCGTCGATCACCTCGCGCAGCGCGGCCGCGAGCTGCACCGGGAGCGGGGTGCCGGTCGCGCGGTCGAGGTGCACCGGGAACTCGGCGGGGGCACGGAAGGAGCGCTCGTTCACCCCTCCAGTGTGGCAGCGACGAGTGAATTGGTCCACTCCAACTCGGTGGAAATGGATCTTGTCATGTACCAGTGAGTCCGGCCAGGGTGGAATCCATGACTGAGACCAGCCCTGCATCCACCGCCACCGCACCCACCGCCGCCACCGGCTCCCCGCTCGTCAAACGAGGCCTCGCCGACATGCTCAAGGGCGGCGTCATCATGGACGTCGTCACCCCCGAGCAGGCGCGCATCGCCGAGGACGCCGGCGCCGTCGCCGTCATGGCCCTCGAGCGCGTGCCGGCCGATATCCGCGCGCAGGGCGGGGTGGCGCGCATGAGCGATCCCGACCTCATCGACGGCATCAAGGCCGCGGTGTCGATCCCGGTCATGGCGAAGGCGCGCATCGGCCACTTCGTCGAGGCCCAGGTGCTCGAGGCGCTCGAGGTCGACTACATCGACGAGAGCGAGGTGCTCTCCCCCGCCGACTACGTGAATCACATCGACAAGCGCGGCTTCACGGTGCCCTTCGTGTGCGGGGCGACGAACCTGGGCGAGGCGCTGCGCCGCATCGCGGAGGGCGCGGCCATGATCCGCTCGAAGGGCGAGGCCGGCACCGGCGACGTCTCGGAGGCCACGAAGCACATCCGCACGATCCGGGGGGAGATCGCGCGCCTCGGCGCCCTCGGCGAGGACGAGCTCTACGTCGCGGCCAAGGAGCTGCAGGCCCCCTACGACCTCGTGGTCGAGGTCGCGCGCACCGGCTCGCTCCCCGTGGTGCTCTTCACCGCCGGCGGCGTGGCCACCCCCGCCGACGCCGCCATGATGATGCAGCTCGGCGCCGACGGCGTCTTCGTCGGCTCGGGCATCTTCAAGTCGGGCGAGCCAGCCAAGCGGGCGGCCGCCATCGTGCACGCGACGGCGCGCTACGACGACCCGCGAGCGATCGCCGAGGCGTCGCGCGGACTGGGCGAGGCGATGGTGGGCATCAACGTGGCCGACCTGCCCGCACCGCACCGGCTCGCCGAGCGCGGCTGGTGAGCCCGACGGAGGCGGCCGTCCGGGTGCGGCCGGCGGGTGTTTCGATCGCCGCGTCCGCGCCGGGTACCGCGTCCGCCCCGGTCGTCGGCGTGCTCGCGCTGCAGGGCGGCGTCGTCGAGCACGCCCGCATGATCGAGGAACTCGACGCGCGCGCCGTGCTCGTGCGCCGGGCCGAGCAGCTGGCCGGACCCGACGGACCCCGCGTGGACGCCCTGATCCTCCCCGGCGGCGAGTCCTCGACGATCGACCGGCTGCTGCGCCGACTCGAGCTCTTCGATCCGCTGCGGGCCGCGATCCGGACGGGAGTGCCGGCGCTCGGCACCTGCGCGGGCCTGATCCTGCTGGCCCGCACGATCCTCGATCCCGCTCCGGATCAGCGCAGCCTCGGAATGCTCGACGTCGCCGTGGCCCGCAACGCATTCGGCCCGCAGCTCGTCTCGACCGAGGCGAGCTTCGGCGTGACGGGGGTCGCCGGCGAGGGGCCGGACGGACGCGTGCGCGGAGCGCTCATCCGCGCGCCGGAGGTGCGCGAGGTCGGGTCCGCGGCGCGGGTGATCTGCCGCGCGGACGGCCGGGTGCTCGGCGTCACCTCGGTCGACGACGCCGCCGGCGCGGACGACGCCGCGACCCCGGCGGGCCTCGGCCGGGTCACCGGAGTCGCCTTCCACCCGGAGCTGAGCGGGGATCACGCCCTCCACCGCGCGCTGCTCGCGCGCGCGGTGGAGCCGAGCCGATAGTCGATAGCCGCTCGTCGTGGGAGGCGCGCTCCTCATACCGGGTGGCGCGCAGGGAGCGCAGCCGTGGAATCCGCACGCAGGATCGGCATCCACAGCCCGTCCTGCGCGCTCGCTCCGGGCCGACCTCTCCGCTTACTGTGCGCAAATCGCTGGAATTCCCGGCGGATTCCGACGATCCGAGCACAGTAAAACCCACCCGGGACGGGAACGTCACAGGGACGACGCACGGTCAGCCACTGAACCGCACCGAGCTCCCGGCGAGGCGATCCCGCATCACGGCGATGGCCGCCTCGTTGTCGTCGACCGCGACGAACCGCCGCCCCAGCTCCGCCGCGGCCGCGGCCGTCGTGCCGCTGCCCGCGAAGGGGTCGAGCACCCAGTCCCCCGGGCGCGATGAGGCCTGCACGATCCTGCGCAGCACGCCGAGCGGCTTCTGCGTCGGGTAGCCGGTGCGCTCCCTGCCCGTCGGGGACACGATGGTGTGCCACCACGTGTCGGTCGGCAGCTTCCCGCGCCGCGCGCGCTCGGCGGTGACGAGCCCGGGCGCCATGTAGGGCTCGCGGTCCACCGCCTCGGCGTCGAAGTGGTAGCGATCCGGATCCTTGACGTAGACGAGGATGTTCTCGTGCTTCGTGGGCCACTTGCGACGCGCCCGCGCTCCGTAGTCGTACGCCCAGATGATCTCGTTGATGAAGCAGTCCGCTCCGAACAGCGCATCGAGCAGCACCTTCGCGTAGTGCACCTCGCGGTAGTCGAGATGCAGGTACAGCGTGCCGTCGGGCGCGAGCAGGCGCCAGGCCTCCTCGATGCGCGGCTCGAGGAACTCCCAGTAGTCGACGAAGCGGTCGTCGAACGCGAGGGTGCGCTCGCGCGTGACCGCGTAGCCCTGCCCGCGGAAGCCGAGCCGGCCGCCGGGCTCGCCCTCGGCGGTGCGCACGCCGCGCACCCGCTCCGCCTGCCGGAACAGACCGGTGTTGAAGGGCGGATCGAGGTACACGAGCGTGAACGCCTCGTCGGGCAGCGCCCGCAGGAAGGGGAGGTTGTCGCCCGAGTGCACCAGATCGGGTCCGCTCGGATGCCAGGCTTCGATCACCGACCCAGCCTAGCGGTCGATGTCGGCGGCCGGCGGTAGCGTGGAAGCCACCGCAACGAGCGAAGGAGCACTCATGATCCGGCTGGGAATGATCACCGTGGACACCGCAGACCCGCGCACGCTCGCCTCCTGGTGGGCGGGCCGCCTCGGCGGCGAGATCGTGCACGACGCCGAGGGCTGGTTCTGCATCGTCCGGGCGCCCGAAGTGCCGGTGGCCCTGGGCTTCCAGAAGGTCGCCGAGCCGACCCCTGGCAAGAACCGCGTGCACCTCGATCTCGACCGCGAGACCGGGGCCGACCGCGACGCCGTCGTCGCGGAGTGGGTCGCGGCCGGTGCCGCGCACCTGGGCCGACGGGGCGAGGACGACTTCAGCTGGGACACCTTCGCCGATCCCGACGGCAACGAGTTCTGCATCGGCGACCCGCACTGATCCCCGGCTCGGGCCGGGCCGGCTCGTGCCTCCTGCGCGGAGTGAGCGCGGCGAACCGCCCCACCCCGTCATCCTGCGCGGAGTGAGCGCGACGAACGCAGTCGCAGGATCCACGCCCGCGGACTCGGCGACGACGCGCGGAGGTGATGAACGCCTCAGAGCACGAGCGGCGCCTCGTCGACGGCGAGGCCGGGAGCGAGGATCGCCGCGAGCTCGGCGGGATCGAGATCCTCGACGCGGGCCGGCGACCAGCGCGGATTCCGATCCTTGTCGATCACCTGCGCCCGCACGCCCTCGGCGAAGTCGGGGCGGGGAGCGAGGCGCCCGAGCACCCGCAGGTCGTCGTGCAGCACCTCGGCGAGGCCCAGGCCGAGGCGCCGCGTGCGGTCGAGCTGCGCGAGCGTCACCGCGACCGAGGTGGGGCACATGCGCCGCACGCTCTCCGCGACCGCCCGCGCGGACTCACCGGCGCTCTCCTCGAGCGCCCGCACCAGGCGCCGCACGGCTCCCGCCGGATCCTCGGCCACGGGCGCACCGTTCCCGCCGAGCGCGTTCTCCGCGATCGGGTCCCACCAGGCGCGCTGCTCGAGCAGGGGCGACTCGGGCGCGGGCTCTGCGAAGCGCTCGCAGGCCGTGCGCGGGTCCTCGCCCGCGGCCAGCGCCGCGCGCAGCTCGGGCAGGCGCTCGGCGGGCACGAAGAAGTCCGCGAAACCGAGCGCGATCGCGTCTCCCGCACCCATCTCCCCCGCCGTGACCGCGAGCAGCTCGCCCAGCCGGCCCGGGGCCCGCGCCAGCAGCAGATGGCCGCCCACGTCCGGCGCGATACCGATGCGCACCTCGGGCATCGCGAGCCGGCTGCGCTCGGTCACCACCCGGTGGCTCGCGTGTCCCGTGAGCCCGATGCCGCCGCCCATCGTGACGCCGTCCATGCAGCCCACGACCGGGATCGGCGAGGTCGCGACCATGTGGTCGACGCGGTACTCGACGGCCAGGATCTCGCGCCCGTCGGAGCCGGAGAGCTGCTTGATGTCGCCGCCGCCGCAGAAGCCCCGCTCGCCCGCTCCGTCGAGCAGGATCGCGGTCGAGTCGTCTCGCCACGCCGTTTCGAGGGCTGCGCCGATCAGCTCGAACATCTCGCGGTTCAGCGCGTTGATCGCCCGCGGCCGGTTGAGCGTGATGCGGGTGATCCGGCCCTCCCGTCGCGAGAGGACCAGCGGCTCGGCGGGTGCGGTGGCGTGCGCGGCGTTGCTCATCCCAGCACCGTACCATCGGCGCGGAGCGACCCCGTCCTGCCCCTTCTCCCGGCCCCGCCTCCTGCCCCCCGCCCCCGCCAGACCGAGCGAATTGTTCGAAGCCGAGCCTTCCAGCGCGGATGATCGCGACAGTTTCGAACAATCGGCTCGGTTTCGCGCGGGGCGGGGCGCGACGGCACGCACGGGGGCAGGGGGCGCAGGCGCGCCGTCGCACGCGCCGCGCCTACGGGGTGGGGTGGTGCGCGTCGTAGCGCTGGAAGCCCCTCGCCGTGCGCAGCAGGACGAGCATGATGCCGACGATGACCACGCCGCCCAGCAGCGCCGGCGCCCACAGCGCCACGAGAGTCGCCACCGCGCCCGCGACGAGGTCGCCCACGCGGGGGCCGCCGGCCACGACCACGTAGAAGAGGCCCTGCATACGGCCGCGCACGTCGTCGGGGGCCGCCGCCTGCAGGATCGTGGTGCGGAAGACCGCGCTCACGTTGTCGGCGGCACCCGTGCCCGCGAGCGCGAGGCCGGCCAGCACGATCGCGGGCACGAGCGGCGCGTCGGGCGCTCCCGGGCCCTCGACCGCGCCGGTGACGAGCAGCACGACCCCGAAGAGCACCGTGAACACCCCGAACACCCCGATCGCGATCGTCACGGCGCGCCCCTGCCTGCGCACGGCGCCGAGCGGTCCCGAGAAGAGCCCGCTGATCAGCGCCCCCACTGCGAAGGAGGCGGTGAGGATCCCGACCGTGACCGGCCCGCCGCCCAGCACGAGCGCGCCCGCGGCGGGGAACACCACGCGCGGCGTGCCGAAGATCATCGCGACGAGGTCCCAGACGAAGGTGGCGCGCACGTTGGGCGCCCGCCGCAGGAAGCGCAGGCTCTCCACGACGGAGCCCAGACCGGGGTTGCGGCGCTCGCCCTCGGGCGTGACGCTGGGCAGGCTGAGAATGCCGAAGAAGGCGGCCGTGAAGAGCACCACGTCGAGCAGGTAGGTCCAGGCGAAGCCGACGGTCGCCACGAGCACCCCCGCCACCGCCGGGCCGACGGTGATCGCGAGCCCCATCGTGATGCCGCTCAGAGCCGCCGCGGCTGGCAGCAGCTGCGGCGGCAGCAGCCGGGGCAGGATCGCGCCCTGCGTGGCGCCCTTGATCGTCGCCGAGGCCGCGTTGAGGGCGGCGAGCGCATAGTACGGCCACGTGGTCTCGACGCCGAGGAACGCGATGAGCGTCAGCGTGCCGATGCTGCACCAGCCCACGATCGCGGTGACGAGGGCGACGAGGCGGCGGTCGAAGGTGTCGGCGAGCGCTCCTCCCACGAAGCCCGCGAGGATCATCGGGCCGAGCGCCCAGAGCGCGAGCAGCGAGACGGCGAGGGTCGAGTGCGTGATGTCGTAGATGTGCAGACCCACCGCGACGATGGTGATCTGCGCGCCGATCTGCGACACGGAGGAGCCGATCCAGAGCTTCGCGAAGGCGGGGCTCGCCCGCAGCGGGGTGATGTCGACGAGCAGGGATCGCAGCCGGCGCCCGCGCCTGCCCCGGCGTCCCGGGTCCCCGTCCGATGAGCCCCGGTCCTCCGGATCCAGGTCTCCCGGTTCCCGGTCCTCCGGACCCCGATCCCCTGGCGCGTCGCTCACCGCCCCAGCTTAGTGGTCGCGCCGAGGTGCCTCCCCGTCGCCCCGACGCTTTCCGTCATCCGGTCATCCTGCGCTCGCACCCGGCCATCCTGCGCGAGGAACGAGTCGCAGGATCCACAGCGAGGATCACCAATGGATCCTGCGACCCGCAAGCTCGCGCAGGATGACGGGAGCAGCGCAGGCTCGCGCAGGATGACCGGAGCAGCGCAGGCTCGCGCAGGATGACGGGAAGCGGGAACGGCGCGCCGCGCACCGCCGCCCGCTGCGGCCCCGCGCCGGTAGGCTCGTCCCCGTGTTCGACTCGCGCTACGACAACGATCCCGTCGCCCGGATGAAGCCCCGCCGCGGCCCCGTGCAGCGGCGCGAGGTGCCGCTCGCCCGGGGCCTCGTGGTGGAGCATACGGAATCGGAGTGGTGCGGCGCCGTCGTGGGCGCCCGCGAGGGTCTCGTGCAGCTCGAGGACTTCCGCGGCAAGGTGCGCGCCTTCCCCCTGAGCGACGGCTTCCTCATCGACGGCGAGCCCGTGCGCCTCGTGATGCCGAAGCGGCAGTCGGCCGGCCGGCAGCGCACCGCCTCGGGATCGTTCGCTGTGGAACAGCAGCGGGCCCGCACGGCCATGCCGAGCCGCATCTTCGTCGAGGGCAAGCACGACGCCGAGCTGGTGGAGCAGGTGTGGGGCGCCGACCTGCGCGTGGAGGGTGTGGTGGTCGAGCTGCTGCAGGGCGCCGACAACCTCGATCGTGTGCTCGCCGAGTTCGGCCCCGGCCCGCAGCGGCGTGCGGGTGTCCTGCTCGATCACCTCGTCGCGGGCAGCAAGGAGTCGCGGATCGCCCAGGCCATCGAGCGCGGTCCGCACGGCGCGCACGTGCTCATCGTCGGCCACCCCTTCGTCGACATCTGGCAGGCGGTGAAGCCGGAGCGCGTGGGGCTCGAGGCGTGGCCCACGATCCCCCGCAGCATCGAGTGGAAGACGGGCATCTGCCGCGCGCTCGGCTGGCCCGCGGAGGAGCCCGCGGACATCGCCGACGCGTGGGCGAGGATCCGGGGCCGAGTGCGGCACTTCCGCGACCTCGAGCCCGAGCTCGTGGGCCGCGTGGAGCACCTCATCGATTTCGTCACGGTCGGCTGACCCGCGGTCGGCCGACCCGCAGCCGGCCAGGGCCGCGATCGGCCGATCCCGCGGTGCACCGATCCCGCGAGGCGGGCGTATCCTGATAGTGAC
>NZ_JAIVPF010000092.1:0-6961 GCF_053528595.1 Leucobacter sp.
CGGATCCAGCTGCCGATCGCGGTGCCTGCGATCCTCTCCGGCCTGCGGGTCGTGGTCGTCTCCAACATCTCGATCGTGACGATGGCCGCCGTGATCGGCATCGCGCAGCTCGGGTCCCTCTTCACCATGGGCTTCACGAGGCGCCTGTTCGTCCCGATCATCGTCGGCCTCGTGGTGTGCCTGCTGCTCGCGCTCGTGCTCGACCGGCTGCTCGTGCTGCTCGGCAAGGTCATCACCCCCTGGAGCCAGAAAGGAGCCCTGTGATGGACATCCTCGGATGGCTCACCGACCCCGCCAACTGGAGCGGCCCGGGATCGATCCCCTACCAGGCGCTCATGCACCTGATCTACTCGCTGATCGCCCTCCTCGTGGCCGCACTGATCGCGGTGCCGCTCGGCGTCTTCATCGGGCACACGGGCAAGGGCGAGAGCCTGATCATGGGCTCCGTCAACGCGATGCGCGCGCTGCCGACGCTCGGCCTCCTGATCCTGCTGGTGCTCGTGATCTCGCCCGTCTTCAGCAGCAACCTGGCCTTCGTGGTCCCCTCGCTCATCGTCCTGGTGCTGCTCGCCGTGCCGCCGATCCTCAGCGGCGTCGCCAGCGGCATCCGGGCCATCGACCGCTCGGTGATCGACGCGGCGCGCGGCATGGGCTTCTCCACGGCCCGGATCATCTGGAAGATCGAGATCCCGTGCGCCCTGCCGCTCACCCTCTCGGGCATCCGCGGCGCCACCCTGCAGATCGTCTCGACCGCCACGGTCGCCGCCTACGTATCGCTCGACGGCCTCGGACGATTCATCATCGACGGCCGGGCCGGCAACGACTACGCCGAGATGGCCGGCGGCGCGATCGTGCTCGCGGTGCTGGCGATCCTGCTCGAGCTGGGCTTCGCGGTGCTCGGCCGCGGGCTCGTGTCCCCCGGGCTCACCCGCCGCGTCCGCGCGCAGGCCCCGACAGCGCTCGACACCGAGACCGCGGTGCTCAGCCTGGCCCGATCCTGACCCCCTCCCGACAGCACCACCCCTTCGAAAGGAACCCCATGCGCAAGAAGCTCCTGCTCGCCGGCATCGCGGCCGCGGCCGCGATCGCCCTCACCGCCTGCTCCGGCGGCGACCCGATGAGCTCCGACACCGACGGCTCCGGCGGAGCATCCGGCGGGATCGTCGTCGGCTCTGCCGATTTCGCCGAGAGCCAGCTGCTCGCCACGATCTACTCGCACGCGCTGCAGAACGCCGGCATCGAGGTCGAGGAGAAGCTCAACATCGGCAGCCGCGAGGTCTACCTCGAGGCGCTGCGCGACGGCTCGATCAACCTGCTGCCCGAGTACAACGGGTCGCTGCTGAACGAGCTCGACGGCGAGGCCGACTCGAGCGACCCCGCCGGCATCCGCGAGCAGCTCGATGCACTGCTCGCCCCGGAGGGCATCATCGTGCTCGACGAGGCGGAGGCCGAGAACACCGACACGCTCGTGGTCGTACCGGACGTCGCCGCCGAGCACGAGCTCGTCGAGATCTCGGACCTGGCGCCCATCGCGCACGAGCTCACCCTCGCCGGCCCCGCGGAGTGGAAGTCGCGCTTCGAGGGCGTGCCCGGCCTGCAAGAGGTGTACGGCCTCGAGTTCGGCGAGTTCAAGGTGCTCGACGCCGGCGGCCCGCTGACGCTCGCCGCGCTCCAGAACGGCCAGGCCCAGCTCGGCGACATGTTCAGCTCCGACCCCGCGATCGCGGAGAACGACCTCGTGGCGCTCGTCGACGACCAGGGGTTGTTCCCGCCGGCCAACATCCTGCCCGTCATCCGCGAGGATGCGGCCACCGACGAGGTGACCGAGGTGCTCAACCGCATCTCGGCGGCGCTCACCACCGAGCAGCTGATGCAGATGAACGGCCGCGTGGCCGCCGGCGACGACATCGGCGCGATCGCCGACGACTGGCTGAGCGAGCAGGGTCTCTGAGCCGCACGGCTCGATGCGGCTCGACCCCGCGGCGGCGCGGCCCCGCGGCGGGGCCGCCGCGCCCCGCCGCGTGAGCCCTCCACTACGCGCGTCAGCAGTTGTCACCTCACCGCAGGTTTGGTGACAACTACTGACGCGCGTATTTCCGTCTCAGGCGTCTGCGTCGCGGGTACGCTGGGGCTATGAGCCCGTCAGCACTCGCGAACGAACCCGCGGGGTCCACCCCGCACCAACTCGCCGCGCTGGGCGTGGTGCTGGTCGGCGCGGGGCGCGGCGTGCGCCTCGGCGCCGCCGAGCCGAAGGCCTTCGTGGAGCTCCACGGCCGCGCGCTCATCGAGTTCGGGATCGGCGTGGTCACGTCGCTCCCCCACGCGGGGCACCTCGTCGTCGTCGTGCCGGAGTCGCACGCGGCCCGCACGCTCGAGCTCGTCGACCTGGTGCTGCCGCAGGGATCGCTCTGGGAGGTCTCCGTGGTGCCGGGCGGACGCCAGCGCCACGAGTCGGTGCGGTTCGGCCTCGATGCGCTGCCGGAGTCGATCGACACCGTGCTCGTGCACGACGCCGCGCGCCCGTTCGCCAGCGCGGCGCTCTTCGAACGGGTCATCGCGGAGGTGCGCCGCACCGGCGACTGCGTGATCCCGGCCCTGCCCGTCGCCGACACGCTCAAGCGCGTGGACGCCGACGGCGTGGTGCACGAGACGGTGGATCGGGCGCCCCTCGTGTCGGTGCAGACGCCGCAGGGCTTCCCCCGCGAGACGCTCGCCGCCGCGCACGCCACCGCCGGGCTGCAGTCGGGTTCCGGCTCCGCCCCCGGCGCACCCACGGACGACGCCGAGGTGGTGCAGCGGGCCGGCGGACGCGTGCGCACGGTCGCCGGGGAGCTGCGCGCCCACAAGCTCACCACGACCGCCGACCTCCCGATCCTGGAGTACTTCCTCACCGCGAACGCGCTGGGCCTCGAGGACGAGGCGTGAGCACGAGCGCGCGCCCCGCCGGCATCCGCGTCGGCACCGGGATCGACGTGCACGCCTACGACGCGGGATCGCCGCTGCGCCTCGCGGGCCTCGACTGGCCGGGCGAGCCCGGGCTCTCGGGGCACAGCGACGGCGACGCCGTATGCCACGCGGTGGTCGACGCGCTGCTCTCGGCGGCGGGGCTCGGCGATATCGGCGGGCTCGTGGGTGTGGACGAGCCGCGGACGGCCGGTGCCGCGAGCACGGAGTTCGTGCGGATCGCCCTGGCGCGGCTCGGCGAGCACGGCTGGCGCCCCCTCAACGTGTCGGTGCAGATCGTGGGCGAGCGGCCCCGCTTCGCGCGGCGCCGCGAGGAGGCGGAGCGCACGATGTCGGAGCTCGTCGGAGCTCCCGTGAGCCTCGGCGCGACGACCACCGACGGGCTCGGCTTCACCGGCCGCGGAGAGGGGCTGGCGGCGATCGCCACCGCGCTCATCGAGCGCGACTGACCGTCGCGCTGCCTCCGGGATTTCGGCTCCGCGACTCCACGACGCCGCAGTTCCGCTCAATCGGCGGAAGGCTCCGCGGCTCCGCCGCTGGACGCTGCCACTCGCCTGGCGCGGTGGCGCCGGCGCGGAGCGCGCGGAACGCCGGCGCGTTCCGCCTCAGCACTCCACGCGTGCGGAATGACGGGAGAGGCGCACCCTAGGCGGCGTACGCCCCCACGAGCCTCACGGCCCCGCCGTCGACGCCCTTGGCGCCCTGCTCGAAGCCCTCGAACTCGCGTGCGGCGGTCGAAATGGTGCCCGCGACCCAGGTGTCGAGCCCCTCGGCGGTGAGCGCCGCCGCGACCTGCGGGGCGCGACCCGCGGCGACCACCGCGAACATGCCGATCCCCAGGTTCCAGGCGCCCTCGAGCGACTCGAGGGTGTGCCCGCCCAGCTCCGCCAGGTGGCGGAACACCGGCAGCGGCGACCAGGTGCCGCGATCCAGCTCGACCCATGCCCCCTGCGGCAGCACCCGTGCCAGGTTCGCGGCGATCCCGCCGCCCGTGACGTGGCTGAGCACATGGATCGCGCCGTCGAGCGCGGGATCCTCGAGCACGCGCAGCAGCGGCGCGGTGTACAGCGCCGTGGGCGTGAGCAGCGCCTCGCCGTAGCTCGCACCCAGCTCCTCGCTGCGGTCGTCGTAGCCGATGCCGCGCTCGGAGAGGATGTGGCGCACGAGGGAGAAGCCGTTGGAGTGCAGCCCGGAGGCGGCCATCGCGAGCACCACGTCGCCGTCCTCGACGCGCGTCGGGGCGAGCATCTTGTCGGCCTCGACCACACCCGTCGCGGCGCCCGCCACGTCGTACTCGTCGACGCCCAGCAGGCCGGGGTGCTCCGCCGTCTCGCCGCCGACCAGCGCCGTGCCGGTGGCCTCGCAGGCCTCGGCGATCCCGCGCACGATGTCGGCGATGCGCTGCGGCACCACCTTGCCGCAGGCGATGTAGTCGGTCATGAAGAGGGGCTTGGCCCCGACCACCACGATGTCGTCGACCACCATCGCCACGAGGTCCTGCCCGATCGTGTCGTGCTTGTCGATCGCCTGCGCGATCGCCACCTTCGTGCCGACGCCGTCGGTGGACGAGGCGAGCAGCGGGCGCCGGTATCCGAGCAGCGCCGAGGCGTCGAACATGCCCGCGAAGCCGCCGACGCCCCCGAGCACCTCGGGGCCGTGGGTGCGCGCGACGGCCGACTTCATCAGCTCGACGGCGAGGTCGCCGGCTGCGGTGTCGACTCCGGACTGTGCGTAGGCGGACGGGGCGCTGTTCGGGGAGGTTTCGCTCACCCGACCAGTTTACCCGGCCCGTCCGGCTTCTCCCTCGCCCGGTTCCGGTCAGCGGCCGCTCCCCGCGCAGCCCGACACCTCGCGTCGGCTACCCGCACGCCCCGCACCCCTCGCGAGTGGCGGAAAACGCGGCCGTTTCCGTGAAATCAGCCGCGAAATCAGCCACTCGATCGTTCCCTCGCTCCGAGAGACCCAGGGCGGCTCCACCCGGGCAGAGCCGCAGGCCAGCCGCATGTGGGACACTAGAAGTCGCGTCTGCTCGACGTCCCACCCATCTCGCAGGGAGCGAACACAACAGTTATGTGCGGCATCGTCGGTATCGTCTCGTCCGAGCCCGTCAACCAGCAGATCTACGACAGCCTGCTCCTCCTGCAGCACCGCGGCCAGGACTCGACGGGGATCGCCACGCTCGACGGCGACTTCTTCCACATGGTGAAGACCAAGGGCCAGGTGCGCGAGGCCTATCGCACGCGAGACATGCGCAGCCTCACCGGCAACGTCGGCCTCGGCCACGTGCGGTACGCGACCCGCGGATCCGCGGCCGCTGAGCAGGAGGCCCAGCCCTTCTACGTGGGCGCCCCTTACGGCATCATCCTCGTGCACAACGGCAACCTGACGAACACTCGAGAGCTCACCGCCGACCTCTACAACGTCGACCGCCGTCATCTCAACACCAACTCCGACACCGAGCTGCTGCTCAACGTGCTCGCGAACGAGCTGCAGGCCGGCATCACCGGCCTCTCCCTCGACAAGGATCAGGTGTTCGGCGCCGTCTCGCGGCTGCACGAGCGCGTGGAGGGATCGTACGCGGCGATCGCCCTCATCGCGGGCTACGGCCTGCTCGCGTTCCGGGATCCGCACGGCATCCGGCCGCTGGTGCTCGGCCGCCGCACGGGAGCGAACGGCCAGGACGAGTGGGTCGTCGCCTCGGAGTCGCTGGTGCTGGAGTCCGGCGGCTACGAGGTCGTGCGCGACGTCGAGCCGGGCGAGGCGATCCTCATCTCCCCCGACGGCTGGATGTACTCGCAGCAGTGCGCGAAGAACCCCCGCCTCGTGCCGTGCGCGTTCGAGTACATCTACCTCGCCCGCCCCGACTCCGTGCTCGACGGCATCTCCGTCTACGACGCGCGGCTGCGCCTCGGCGACGTGCTCGCCGAGGAGATCGCCGAGCAGCTGGAGGGCATCGACATCGACGTGGTCATGCCGATCCCCGATTCCGCCCGCCCCAGCGCCATGCAGGTCGCGCAGAAGCTCGGCATCGAGTACCGCGAGGGCTTCTTCAAGAACCGCTACGTGGGCCGCACCTTCATCATGCCCGGGCAGGCGGTGCGCAAGAAGAGCGTGCGCCAGAAGCTCAACGCGATGAGCGTGGAGTTCAAGGGCAAGAACGTGCTCATCGTCGACGACTCCATCGTGCGCGGCACCACCTCGCGCGAGATCGTCGAGATGGCGCGGGCCGCGGGCGCCAAGTCGGTGACCTTCGCCTCGGCCGCGCCGCCCGTCGTCTACCCCCACGTCTACGGCATCAACATGCCCTCCCGCAAGGAGCTCATCGCGCACGGCCGCACCTCCGAGGAGATCGCCGCCGACCTCGGCGCGGACCATCTCATCTACATGAGCGTCGAGGGCATGAACCGCGCGATCATGGCCGGTCAGGATCACGTCACCGAGCTCGAGCAGAGCTGCTTCACCGGCGAGTACATCGCGGGCGACATCGACGCCGAGTACCTGGCGTGGGTCGAGGAGACGCAGGAGAGCTGAGCTCTCCGGGCCGCCGGCCCGTCCGGCTCGCGGACGCCGGAACACGAATCGCCCCGCTGCCGGCTCGGCAGCGGGGCGATTCGTACGACGCGGCTTGCGCTGCCTCAGGACTACGGCTTGTCCGGGCTGCTCCCGTTCTCACCCGTCGACTGGCCGGCGTCATCGCGCGGCGCGGCGGGGGGCGTCTGGGGTGCGGAGCCGCCGGCATCCTCGCGCGGCACGGCGGGGGGCGTCTGAGGCGTGGAGCCGCCGGCATCCTCGCGCGGCACGGCGGGGGGAGCCTGCGGCGCCGGGCCGCTCGTATCCTCGCGCGGCACGGCCGGCGGAGCCTGCGGCGCCGCGGCCTCGCTCTTCGCCGCGCCGGACTCGTCGGAATCGCTGCGCACCTCCTTCTTGAGGATGCGCATCGACTGTCCCAGGCTCTTCGCCAGCCCCGGCAGCTTCGGCGCACCGAACAGCAGCAGGA